>CAZRPQ010000528.1:0-2042 GCA_964601725.1 uncultured Salinivenus sp.
GGGTACTTTGGGCTGGCCTACTATGAGAACAACGTGAACGAATTGAAGGCCCTCGGGATCGATCCGGACGAGCGAGACAGCGGGGCTTCCTGTGTTACGCCGAGCGCCGAGACTGTACAGAATGGAACCTATCGTCCGTTGTCGCGGCCGCTGTTCATCTACGTGAACGTTGACGAGATCACGCCTACCGTCGAGGACTTCATCACGTTCTACCTCAACAATGCCGACGAACTGGCGAGTGACGTGGGCTACGTAGCGATGCCGGACGATGCATACGAGCTGGCCCTGGAGCGCTTTCAAACGCGCACGACGGGGACCGTCTTCGGCGCCGAGGGCGTCGACGCAACCGGTACGCGCGTCGAGGAGATGTTGCGCTCGGCCATGACAGACACGACGGCCCAGGAGTAATGCCCGTTTGCTCGCGACTGTCCGACCAGGCTGAGCGTTTATGAGTACGCCCCCCACCCCAGCACCGACGACCGCGGAGGACGAGACGGCACGTGACTCGCGTCCAGCCGACGACCTCCGCCAGCAGGTGTACGACAGCCCGAAGGAACAGGCCATCAAGTACGCCCTCGGGGCCTGTGCCCTGATTAGCGTGCTCACGACCCTAGGGATCGCCGCCGTGCTCATCATCGAGTCGATCCCGTTTTTTCAATCCGTTCCCCTCACCGAATTCTTCGGGGACACGCGCTGGACCCCCCAGTTCGCCGAGAAGCACTTTGGCATCTGGGCGCTGCTGAGCGGAACGCTGCTTGTTACCGTGATTTCGGCCGTGGTCGCCCTTCCGGTGGGCCTGGCCAGCGCCATCTTCATTTCGGAGTACGCCGCCGACTGGGTCCGGAAAATCCTAAAGCCCGGCCTGGAACTGCTGGCCGGCGTGCCGACGGTCGTGTACGGCTACTTCGCGCTGACCTTCGTCACCCCGCTCCTACAGACGTTCGTCCCGGGGCTGGGCGTCTACAACGCCCTCAGCGCAGGCATCGTCGTCGGGATCATGATCATCCCCATGGTCGCCTCCCTCAGCGAGGATGCCCTGCAGGCCGTGCCCAACAGCCTGGCCCGGGCCGCTTACGCTCTCGGGGCCACCAAATACGAGGCTGTAACGCGGGTGAAAGTGCCGGCGGCCTTCGGGGGCATTATGGCCAGTTTCATCCTGGCTGTGAGCCGTGCCATCGGCGAGACGATGATCGTCACCCTGGCAGCAGGGGCCACGCCCAAGATGACCCTCGACCCGAGGGAGTCGATTCAGGCCATGACGGCCTTCATCGTGCAGGTGAGCAAGGGGGATACGCCACAGGGGACCATTGACTACCAGAGCATCTTCGCGGTGGGGCTCGTGCTGTTTCTCATCACCCTCGCCATGAACGTTTTCGCGAACCGCATCACCCGCCGGTACCAAGAAAAATACTGAACAGTCAAAGGTTGGAAGGTTGAATGTTGAAGGTTTGAAAGGAGGTTTTTCACCATCAACATTCAACCTTTGACCTTCCAGCCTTAAACCTTCATGCCTATGGAGCCTTCCTCGAACGGGTCATTTAACCTTCGCCGGTCGCGCCGGGAGCGCATCGGCATGATTCTGGCCGGAGTCCTCTTCCTGGCCACGATCTTCGGCATTGTGGTGCTCATGGCGCTCCTGGTGGACGTGATCCTGACGGCCGCCCCGTGGCTCGACGCGCAGTTCGTCCGCAGCTTTCCGTCCCGCACCCCGGAAGAGGCGGGCATCTGGTCGGGCGTCACTGGCACCCTATGGCTGATGGGACTGACGGCCCTTATCTCCGTGCCGCTGGGGATTGCCTCGGCCCTCTACCTCGAGGAGTATGCCCAGGAGGGGTGGTTCCTGCGCCTCATCCAGGTCAACATTGCCAATCTCGCCGGTGTGCCGTCGGTGGTGTACGGCATTCTCGGCCTCGCGCTCTTCGTGCGCTTCGCCTCGCTGGAAAATAGCCTCTTGGCCGGAGCCCTCACGCTCAGCCTTCTGATCCTCCCCATTATCATCATCAGCACCCAGGAGGCCCTCCGGAGCATTCCCAGCGGCATCC
>CAZRPQ010000529.1:0-2037 GCA_964601725.1 uncultured Salinivenus sp.
CCCCCCCCCACTCCGTCGGCCAGCCCGACGCTGGCCCCGATTGGGGCGCTCCGGCTGAAACGATATGCCCCTCCAGGCCACGGACTGGGCGTAAAGGAGCGGGGTTCTCTTTTTGGAAGCGCTTTTACGCTCTCAACGTCCGACCCGCGACTGATTATGCCAGACTCTCACGTGCAATCGCCGCCGTCCGCAGAACGGGCCCCCGGAGCCCATCGGCAAACCTCGGACGACGTCCCCGAGGGGGATCCCCCTCACATTCTCGTTGACGACAAGGGGACGATTCAACACGTCTCCGACGGGGCCCGCGAGCTACTGGACCTCGGTTCCCGATCCCTCACCGGAGAGCCCTTCTTCGGTCGCGTGCATCCGCGACAACTGAAGCCCGTCCTGCACGACTTGACTGAGATGACCGCCCGCGACAAACAGTGGGCGACCCGGTTGGTGCGCCTCAAGACCGGCCTTGGGCCCTGGCGGTGGTTCAGGGTGGAGGTCGAGAACCGGCTCGGCCGCAGTGACCGGGCGGGGTTCGTCCTGCACCTGCACGAGCGCGGCGGGGGGGATGGTCGGAATTAGCCCCGCTCTCGTTTCTCTTTCACAGACGCCGCTCCCCACATGGACTCCGCCCAATCGAGACACCCGGCCACGCCCCCCTCCTCCTCATCAGCGACGGCCGACACGACGCTGGTACTGGTGGACGCCCCGAGTCGACACAAGGTGGAACAGCACCGGGAGATCAGCTCCCTCCTGTCGACCGGCTGGACGATTCGGAGCGCAAGCCCGCGACTCGTGGAAGCGGAGGGGACCAAGTGGCTCGTGGTTCTCGAACGGGCGCCGAGGACCGAGGCCGTTCCCCGTCCCTCGGGCGATGGCCTCCCTGCGCAGTCGCGCCACGAGGAACGAGTCCGCAAGCGCCTGAAACCCGCCCGCTGAAACGATCCGCCTCGATCTCGGGGAGGGTAGCCCCGCAAGACGCCACGCTCACTCCGGGGCGGTCATCCGCTCGAAGAGCGCCTCCGTGTCGTCCCGGCGGCACAGCTCCGTGCCGGGCGTCGTGACGGCGGCCGCGCCGGCGGCGACCCCGAAGCGCACGGCCGTGTCCAGGTCGTGTCCGCGGGCGAGGGCGAGGGTGAGGCCGCCCACCATGCTGTCGCCGGCCCCCACGCGGCTGTTGATGGAAACGGTGGGAGAGCGAACATGCTCGGCCCGATCAGCGGTAATGAGCAGCGCGCCGGAGGCGCCCATCGACAGAACCACGACCTCGCACCAGCCGCGACCAATAAAGCGCCGTGCGGCGTCGATCCGCTCCGGCTCCGTGTCGAGCGCGGTGCCGGCCAGGTGCTCGAGCTCGCGGAGGTTGGGCTTGAGCAGGTACCAGCCCGCCTCCATCGCCTCCCGGAGCGCCGCGCCCGAGGTGTCCAGCACGGGCCGCGCCCCGAGGTCATGGGCCACCTCGGCGACGGCCGCGTAGGTGTCATCCGGCACGCCCGACGGCAAACTGCCGCTGGCGACGAGGTAGTCCGGGGCGGGCTCAATCTCACGCAGCGCGTCCAGGCACGACGCCAGCTCCGTGTCGCTGAGCTTGGGGCCCGGCATGCCGAACCGGAACTGGCGATCGGTCGACGTCTCGTACACGATCAGGTTCTCGCGCGTCTCCTCCGCGATGTCGAGAGGGGTCTGCTCGATCCCCTCCTCGTCGAGCAGCGTGTGCAGAATGTCCCCCGTGTAGCCGCCTGCGGTGTAGAGGGCACGGGTGGCCCCGCCCAGCCGGTCAATGGCGCGCGACACATTCAGCCCGCCTCCACCCGGCTCCCGGCTCGGGGGGGCGCAGCGTAGCTTGCTCTCGGCCAGGACGCGCTCGATGCGCGTGTTCTTGTCGATGGTGGGGTTCAGGGTCAGCGTGATCACTGGTGGCATGTCGAGAGGGGGGGTGTGGATCGGCGAAGGAAAGAACGAGCGGTGCGGGGGGTTCCGTCACGAAGACTCCGGCGCAGGCCTACGCCTCGTCGGAGGCGATGCGGCCGTCACGGAGCTCGATGA
>CAZRPQ010000530.1:0-2032 GCA_964601725.1 uncultured Salinivenus sp.
GCCGGGGGCGTGACCGCCGCGCACGTGATGCACGGCTCCGCCAATCCCATTGGCGGCCAGAACGAGACGATCAAGCTTCGCTACGGCGAGACGACTCCCGAGGCCCTGGCGGTAGAAGGCGCTCCGCGGACCGTAAAGTTCGCCCTCGGCGAAAACCCAACCGGCATATATGGGGGAAGCCGCGACCAGCAGCCCGGAACCCGCATGGGCGTGGAGCAAGTCATCCGCGACGCACTCACGAACGCCCAGCGCTACCGCGAGGCCAAGCAGGCCTACCAGAATGGAGATCGGGAGCGCCCGCCCGAACACAGCGAGCGCATGGAGGTGCTGGCGGGCGTCTTGAGTGGTGACGTGATCGTGCATGCCCACTCCTACCGTGCCGACGAGATTGTGATGCTCATGAACGTGCTGGAGGAGTTCGACGTGGACGACCTCGTGCTGCAACATGTGAATGAAGGATTCAAAGTTGCCCCCGAGATCGCGGCTTTCGGTGACGACGGGGCCGGCGCCTCGGTGTTCTCCGACTGGTGGGCCTACAAATTTGAGGTCTACTACTCGACCGCCTACAACGCCGCCATCCTGACCGAAAACGACGTGCGCACGTCCATCAACTCCGACATCCCGGGCGAGCAGCGCGACCTGTACCTCCAGGCCGCCAAGACGATGCGCTATGGCGATCTCACCGAGACGGAGGCCCTGTCGCTCATTACCATCAACCCGGCCCGGCAGCTCGGCATTGGCGACCGCACCGGATCCATTGAGGAAGGCAAGGACGCCGACCTGGCCCTCTTCAGCGAGCACCCGCTCTCGGTCTACACCGAACCGCAGCGCACGTACGTCGACGGCGTGGTGCGTTTCGATCACGAGGACGACCCCGACGACATGCGCCTCCGCGTGGATCCGGAGGGGACCGTAGACCTTGCCCGCGACGGGGCCTACGAGCGCTCCGACGCCAACAGCTGCCTGCACGGCGCCTTCCTGCATGCCACCAAGGACGGACTCTCCGTGAAAGACCAGAGCGAGTGGATGTGGTAACGCCCGCTCGTCGCCCCCGCTCCCCACTCGCCTGCTGACCGACGTTGTCGATCCTCATGTTTTGTTCTGCTTCTTCCATGACTTCTCGCTTCACCGGGCCCCTCCTCATCGGCCTGCTCGCTAGCGTCGTTGCGCTGGGTGTCAACACGGCCCACGCTCAGAAACAGCCCGGCTTCCAGGGCCCGTACGCCCTGACGAACGCACAGATCGTGACGGCGCCCGGCGATACGATCGCGAGCGGCACGGTCGTTGTGCGCGACGACTCAATTGCCGCCGTCGGCCCGAACGTTTCGGTCCCGGGCGACATTGAGGATCCCCTCAACTGTGAGGGCCTGACAATCCATGCCGGGTTCATCGACAGCGGCACACAGCTCGGGCTCGAGGAGGTCGGTTCTCTGCCCGAGACGCAGGACTACAATGAGGTCGGCGACCTGACGGCCAACATGGAGGCCCTCACGGCCGTCAACCCAAACTCGGTAAGCATTCCTGTCACGCGCGTCCACGGCATCACGACCGTCCTTACCGAGCCCACGTCCGGCCTGCTGCCCGGGACCGCCGCGCTCATCAGCCTGCACGGCTACACGCCACAGCAGATGCACGAGGGCGGGGTCGAACTCACGAAGCTCGACTTCCCCTCTACCGGCCGCAGCGGCCCGAGCGATGGCCGCTCCCCCGATGCGATTCAGAAGGAGACGGAAAAAGCCCTCAACAAGCTGAACGAACTGTGGGACCAGGCCGAGCGGTACGCGGCGATCGACTCCGCGGCGGCTGTACAGCCGGAGACCCGACGAAAGCCCAAATACGTGCCCGCGATGGACGGGCTCATCCCCGTCATTCAGGGCGAGCGGCCGCTCCTCATCGAAGCCAATACGGCCTCCGACATTTCTTCGGCGCTCGACTGGGCCGAAGAGCGCGGCGTCCTCGATCAGGTGATCCTGACTGAGGCCCTCGAAGGGTGGCGCGTGGCCGACGAGATCGCCGCGGCGGACGTGCCGGT
>CAZRPQ010000531.1:0-2028 GCA_964601725.1 uncultured Salinivenus sp.
ACGAGACGTTCAGGGGTCATGTCTGAGGCGAGAAATCAAACGGTGATGCTGAAAAGGAACTCGGAAGGCCGGGTCGGGGCTACCTGTCGTCTCCACCCAGACGGCCGATCGCTTCCTCCAAGGCTTCCTCTTGGCCCTCGGAGAGCTCCTCTCGATCGGTGGCGTGGCCAACAAAGTGCCCGAAAACGTCTTTGATGCTGAGCGACTCGACCTCCTCGGCAAGGCCTTCCAACTGCCCCTCTTCCCCGCGGTAGGAATGCTCCACGTGCAGCGCGTTGGGATACGTCTCCCGAATGCGGCTCATCGCGTCGACGACGGGGCCCTCGTTCTGAAGGGTCGCCCAGATGTAGTCCCGCTCATTCTCGTCGGGGTCGGGACCGGACTGGATCTCCGACAGCGTCCCCTCGACCCGGCGCAGGGCCCGCTCCGGCGCCAGAGGGATTCGCTCGACGGTGCAGTGTCCGCCCGCGTCCATCTCGACGAGGCTCACGGATTTGGCGTGCCCCGTTTCGTCGAAGGAGTACTTCATGAGGGAGCCGGAGTACTCAATTCGGCCTTCCTCCACAGGCTGGCGGCGGTGGAGGTGGCCCAGTGCCACGTAATCGAATCCCTCGAACCGCGAGGCGCGCACCGTCTCGGCCCCGCCGACGGCCAGAGGGCGCTCCGAATCGGCCAGCTCTCCGCCCTTCGCAAAGACGTGGGCGAGGGCGATGGACCGTTCCACTTCCGGCAATGCGTCTCGGGCCGCCTCCGCCTGCGCGGCGACGACTTCGTCGTGCGTCTGGATCTCCGGGTCGCCAAAGACGTGCCGGGCCCGGGGCGGCTCCGCGTACGGGAGGCCGGTGATGTGGACGGGGCCGTGCTCGTCCTCGATCGTGACGCGGCCGGGCTCGGTGGTCGGCTTGCTGAAGACGTGGAGGCCCTGCCCCCTCAAGATGCGGGACCCGAAATCCAGCCGGGCGGGACTGTCGTGGTTCCCGGCGATGGCCACGACAGGCACATCCAGCTCTATGGCGAGCTCACACAGCGTGTCGTCCAGCAGCTCGACCGCCTCGGACGGCGGGACCGATCGGTCGTACACGTCCCCTGCCATGAGGACGACGTCGGGCGACTCCTTCTCGACGATGTCGCACAGCTGGCGCAGGAGCCCCCGCTGGTCGGCGGTCAGGTGCTCCCCGTGAAGGAGCTTTCCGAGGTGCCAGTCGGCGGTGTGGAGGAAACGCATGCAGCAATCGGATTGAGTACGACAAGAAATGCAAAGATGAACGCGCCTGCACGCCGAAAACGGCGGGACTCAGCTTTCGATTCCGGGCAACCACGGGCTCGGCGTGTCGTGGCCCGTCACAATGACCGTCCGCTTCGCCCGCGTCACCGACACGTACAGGAGCGACCGTTCTCGTTTTCGGACCTGCCTCCGCGTCGCCTCGTCGTCGGCCTCGGCGAGCGCCTTCGCCAGCGGCACCGTCCCCTCGCTGACGCCGGCGATGAGGACCCGCTCGAACTCCAACCCTTTCGCCCGGTGCATCGTCGCCAGCCGCACGCCCGGCGCGGACCGGTCCTCCGCCCGGTCCTTCTGAATGACGTACGTATCGATGTCGGCGGCCCGGAGCGCCCCGCGGTAGTCGATCGTGTACTCGTAGTCCTGCCGATTCAGAAAGCGGGAGACCCACGCGTCGAGGTTCGTGACCTCAATTCGGTCCAAGACCTCCGGCGACCCAATCAGGCGGAGGTTCTCCTCGATGTCGGCGGCGAGGTTGCGCGTGAATGTGGTGAAGAGAAGCTGGTCGTCGGGCTCCGTGAAGAAGTTCTCGGCCAGCCAGACGGCCCGGTGCATCGCCACGACCGTTTTCCCGGTGCCCGCGCCCCCGAGCACCCGGACCGGGCCGTTGGCGTGCATCGTGACAAGGCGCCGCTGGGTCGGGTGCAGAAACACGCGCCACTTCTCCAACGGGGCCTCCAGCATGCGCTCCAGTTCCTCATCGTCCTCGACGGTGGCAAATCGGCGCTTCGAATTTGGGCGCTGGAGGG
>CAZRPQ010000532.1:0-2027 GCA_964601725.1 uncultured Salinivenus sp.
CGTTCCGATGTGTGCCCGAGGGGGCGACCGAAGCGGAGGTCGACGCGCTCAACGGTCGCCTGGCCCCGGCCATCAGCGAGGAGGGGACGGCCTTCGTGACGAAGACGACGCTCGACGACCGGCCCGTGCTCCGGTTCTGTCCCATCAACCCGCGCACGACGGAAGCGGACCTGCGAGACACGATCGACCGGCTCGACCAGCTCCGGCAACCGATGAGCGCGTCGTGACCCCTTGGACCCCCGTTCGGGATCTTATCGGCAGACGCGGCAGGCGCTATCTAACGTCGAAGCGGCCCCGCAGGAAACGGGCGCTGCGCTCGACGACGTGGTGCGCACACGGCTGTTCGTGGTTGACATTGATCAGTGGGAGGCCGTAGGGCGGGCTCATGGGGACGTGTTCGGAGACATTCGTCCCGCGACGAGCATGGTGGAAGTGAGCCGTCTCATCGATTCAGACATGCTGGTGGAGATTGAGGCCGTGGCGATTGTGGGAGACGATCGGTAGTGTGCTTTGCGTTCGACCGGTGCGAGTGAGCCGATGCCCGATGCGTCTGTGCACGTTGTTGCTGATGACCGGGAGGAGGGGAGTGGGGTGATCGAGACGCTCGCGGCGATCGACGACGTGGCGGTGACCGTGGATCGCCTCTCGCTCGGCGATTATTTGGTCGATGAGTGGCTTCGCGTCGAGCGAAAGACGCTGCCGGACCTGGCGGTGTCGGTGGCGGACGGGCGGCTCTTTCGGCAGGCATCGCGCCTGGTGTCGAGGCCCCAGCGGGCGGTTGTGGTGCTGGAGGGAACAGCAAGGGACCTTGCGGACAGCGACATGCGGCGCGAGGCGCTCCAGGGCGCCCTGATCACGCTGACGCTTCGGTTGGATCTGCCGCTGCTGCGCGCCAAGCATCCTGCGGAGAGCGCGCGGCTCCTCCGCTACGCGGCCCGGCAGCGACGGCGAGACCAGACGGGGGCCGTGCCCCGAGCATCGAGCGGGGGGCGGCCCACGGAAAAGCGAACGACGCAACTCTACGTCCTGCAGGGCCTGCCGAACGTCGGCCCCACCCGGGCGGAACGGCTGCTGGAAGCGTTCGGGACCGTCGAGGCTGTGATGACGGCGTCGGTCGACGACCTGATGGCGGTCGAGGGCATTGGGGCGAAAACGGCCCGGTCCGTGCGGTGGGCGGTAGAGGAAGCGGACGTGCAGTACGCCCCCAGCCTCGCCAAGGACACAGAATAATTTCGGGCCGGGCCGCATTTGGGAAAGCCAGAGAGGACTCTTCGGTGGGAGGGAGAGAGATTGATCTCGACCGTGCCTTCGCCGACGGCTCCATACGTCACTGGGGGGCACCGAGCAGGATTCAGACTCAGTGACGGCCCGGCGAACACTCTGCGAAGCGTGAACTCGGGACCGCTTTCGTCACAGTTGCTTCCCAACCGGCCTGGAGAGCGGGCGTATCGCACCGTAGAACTCGTTGCAATTCCTTTCCAAACGTCGTGCTCGAGTGAGGCTGTGGTCGTACCAGGGAGCGGTATTGGGCGCCTGCACACTGGCGTTCTTCGCCACGATGGCCGCACGGCTGGCCATCAGTCCCGTCGTCCCTGCAATTGGTGATGCCTTTGCCGTCTCCAACGGGGCCATCGGGCTGGCCCTCACGGGCATGTGGGGGGCGTACGCCGCCGCGCAGTTTCCCAGCGGCCTCCTGGCCGATCGATACGGGGAGCGGACCATCATTCTCGTGGCGGTGTTCGGCACGGCCGTGACGAGCGGGCTGCTCGCCGTAGCCCCCACGTATCCCGTTTTTCTCGTCGGGGCCGTGGCCCTGGGCGGCGTGGCCGGACTGCACTTCAGCGTGGCCACGTCGCTGCTGACCCGCACCATGCCGAACACGGGCTCGGCCATCGGCCTCCACACTGCGGGCGCTCCGGTAGCGGGGGCCCTCATTCCGCTGGCGGCCGGGAGCGTCGGCCTGTGGCTGGGGTGGCGCTGGGCCGTCGCGCTGGGCGTCGTCGTGGCCCTGCCGGCCGCCGTGCTGT
>CAZRPQ010000533.1:0-2027 GCA_964601725.1 uncultured Salinivenus sp.
ACCGACCGGTGCTTCACGTAGTACAGGTCGTGCTCCAGCTTCCGGCGCGTCTCGTCCTCGTCCGCCGCGTAGCCGTGCAGCACCTGCGCCCAGCCGGTGATGCCGGGCCGCACAAGATGGCGGGTGTGGTACAGCTCCAGCGAGTCGCCGAAGTCCTCGGCGAGCCCCACCTGCTCGGGCCGGGGCCCGATGAGGCTCATCTCCCCCTTCACCACGTTCCAGAACTGAGGCAGCTCGTCGATGCGCAGCTTCCGAATGACGCGGCCCACCGTCGTGACCCGATCGTCCTCCTCGCTCGCGAAGACACTCTCGTCTTCCCCCTCGTTCCCGACCTGCATGCTCCGGAACTTGGCCATCCAGAACGTCTCGCCCCCGCACCCGACCCGCTTTTGCCAGAACAGAACCGGGCCCTTCGACTCCAGGCGGATGGCGAGGGCCGTCAGGGCCATGATCGGACCCGTGACCGGAAGGCTCACCGCGACGAGGAGCAGGTCCATGGCGCGCTTGACGTACGGGTAGTACCGGCGCGTGTGGAGGTCGACGCTTGCCTCGCAGGTGGCCCCCAGCAGGACCCGGGCCGTAAGCAGTTCGTAGATGTAACCGGTGTGGTAGGTGGGCAGGCCCTTCATGCTGTGGTCCGCCAGCAGCTTCTGGTAGTCGGGCAACGGCGCATGGAGATCGGCCACAATGCCGTCAAGGGTCCCCCATCGCTCCTCCGGTGCCCCCTCCGCCGTGATTCCAGGCACAGCGAGCAGTCGATCCGTCACGCCGCCCGGGAGGACGAGCAGGCGAGAGGTCCGGTACCGATGGAGAAACTTGTCGGCGAGGTACCACCCGACAGATCCCACCGTGGCAATGAGCGCCAGCTTGTTGAGGGGGGAGCTGGGCCGGGCGGCAAAGATGAGTCCCGCGGGCACGAGCGTGACGCTCACGCTGACGAGCGCTCCCTCGAACTGGTTGATGAACGGAAACCGCTCGAACCTCGAACTGAGCACCCAGGCGCCCACGTAGGCCGCCGCGAGGAGGGCCATCACGGGCCACGCCCGCCGGAAGAGGTCCGCGGAAAACTGCCCTTCGAGCCAGAAGATGGCGAGTCCCACGAGCAGCGGAAGCGCGGCGGCGTGCAGGAGCTTCGACCAGATTTTCCGGGTCCGGATGATCCGGTTTGGGGGAAGGGCCGCGGAGATGAACGCTGGCCCCGACGGATGCGACGCGTCAGATGACGGCTCTTCTGCCGGATCTGGCTCAGGCGCTCGCTTCACCGGAAGGGTTGCTGATGAGGATGCTTCCATATCGAAATGCATCCGGGTGAGACGGGCGGAGACGCAGGATATGCGAGCTCTTTGACGTTTTCAAGATGAACCTTTCCTTCCAGAACCGCAAATTAAGTTATGTGTCAATTTCCCGGCGTGGAGCCCAGATTTGAAAGTTTCCACCCTCCGCCCGAAACGGAAACGATGCGGGACCTGCCGACGCAACCGGCCCGGTGGGTCCTGATCCCACCTCCTCGGGCCTCCAGGACGGTCCTCCAGGGCGGCCTGATGTCGACGACCCGGAGCAACCCCGCTACGAGGTGGCCCCCGAGGAAGCCCGCTGGAGAGTATTCGGCCGCCTCCACGACAGCCGTCGGGACCGATGGCATTCGAGTCCCAGCTACTGTCGGGATGCTCGGTCGCTTTGCGTCCAGCACTTCGCCCCCAGTGCAACAGGCCGACGGCCGGGAGCGAAGCGCTACTCACCGCGACGCCGAGGATCCGCCTGGGGCGTAAAGCCCGCGCCACTGAAGCCCAAGTCGCAGCCCGACCCGGTTCTCGTAGAACTCGCCAGTGTCGACCGTCACCGCCGCGCTGTAGGAGAGGTTCCCCTCGATGGGCAGGCGGCCCTGGACCTCGGCAAGAAACGACCACTGGTCTCGGCGGTCCGTGATCCCGTCTGGGCCTTCGAATCCGCTGCATTGGGCGTCGGTGCAGACGCTCTGTGCCCCGTAGTTCCGGCTGTACGTGCCGTAGAGCGTGTAGGAAAGGCCC
>CAZRPQ010000534.1:0-2025 GCA_964601725.1 uncultured Salinivenus sp.
GCGGTCCTCAAACTCCTCCAAGGCCTGCTGAGCCCGCTTTTGAAAGCGTCGGCTCCCCGAGGACTGGCTGAGTCCGAAGCCGTCGATAAACTGGCTCGCTACTCGCTCATAATCTCCCTGCGAGAGGCCCAGCAAAATCGAGTCGGTCAGCTCCTTGCCCACTTCCGCTTCTTTCATTGCCTGGTAGCTCTCCAAGGTGTGCTCCTCCCCAGAGTCCTTGTCTCGGAGCCGAGGAATGTCGATCGGGACCTTCTCCCCATCGATTCGGATCGATCCTGGGTTGTGTCCCCATCTGTGCAGGGACTTTTCAGAGGGGCAGTTCCGGCTGTGACGCTCCCCGGCCAGGGCCTCGACATCTTCCTCAAGGATTTCTTCGTCCCGACAGCCGTCGGGAGAGCCATGTCCGCGTGGTGCTTTAAAAGCTGGAGCTTCGTGTCGATCGGCCCGCCGAGGGCGTCTCGAAGCGGTTCGGGAAGGATCTTCTTCGAGGTTGGCGTCTCTTCGTTGCTGCTGCTATGTTGAGTAGTCATAACGGGGCTCTTCGTCGGTGATTGGTTTGGTTAACTGTGCACCGGGGAAGAACCCCCTCTCTGCTTCCAACTTCAACTAACTCTGAATATACGCCTGAGCCTGGCACCCCTCTTCTCATCGAAGAAAGAGCCGGACGTCGTGGGGCTCGGAATCTCGGGTGCGACGTTTCTGGGATTGCTGGACTGATTGATCGAGCCCGTCAGGAAAACCTCCTCTCGTTTGCGGAAGCAAAGCGAATGTGGAAAATCCTACTGAAGAAGAATCGGATTCCCGAGTCGCTGTATCAGTCCCTCGTGCAAAACGGGTAGCCGCCTACTGCTCAGTCGCCAAGACCGCCCCCTGATCCGTCGGAAGCACCTGCCCGTCAAGTGCTGCATCGGCCTCTACGGAAGTCCCCGTCAACACATCCGTCCAGGTCCGACCCGCGAGCGGGTCGGAGAGCGGAATCGTCGCGGGAGCGTCGGGGTTTCGGGTGAGCGGATGCCGGGCCACGACGGTGAGGAGGGCTGCGTCGGGATCCGCCTCGGCACCCGCAAAGCGACCAAAGGCGAGCCAGTCGTCGGCGCCCTCGCCCTCCGGCGTGAGGTCGACGTAGGTCTCGGCGGCGGCGAGGTCGGGGTGGGCCCGGCGCCACCGCAGCAGCCGCGCCGTGAGGTAGAGGTAGGCGCGCGGGTTTGGGGCAGCGAAGAGGGAGCGGACCGCCTCGACGCTCGGATCGTCGAGCAGCGGAGCGAGGTCGTCGAGCGCCGACCGGCGGGCGTCCCAGTCGACCGGACGCCGATTGTCGGGGTCCACGAGCGAGAGGTCGGCGAGCTCGGTGCCGCGGTACACGTCGGGCACACCCGGGGCCGTGCACTTCATCGCCAGCTGGCTCAGTCGGTTGGCGAAGCCGGCCTCGGCGAGGTGGCAGGCGAAGTCGTCGAGCACGCCCGGCGTGTCCGGATCGGTCGTCACGCCGCGGACGAAGGGCTCCAGGTCGTCCTCGTAGTCGGTGTTCGGGTTGATCCAGCTCGTCTGCTGCTTCGCTTCGCGGGCCGCTTTTTCCATGTAGGCCGCGAGCCGGTCGGCCAGGTCCGCGCGGGCATCGGCGTCGCGGGGCGAGCCGTGCGCGTCCGTCCAGAGCGCGGCCAGCGTCTGGTAGAACAGATACGCGTCCTTGTCCGACGGTCCACGAAGGCCTTCGGGACTGCGGTGCGCCTCCCCGAGCTCCGAGAGCCCCTCCACCACCTCCGCCCAGCGGTCTGGCACCTCAGCGATGCCGAGCAGGCGCATCCGGGTGTCGGCGCCGCGCTTGTGGTCGTGGGTGGCGGTGGTGAGGAGGGCCTCCGGGTACTCGCGCGCCCGGAACCGATTGCGGGCGTGGACGGCGTGGTCGTGGACGCCGAACGTGTCGGGCTCGCCGCCCACCTCATTGAGGGCCGCGAGCGGCACGTAGCGGTACAGGGCCGTGTCCTCGATGCCCTTCGCCGCCACGGGGCCGGTGTACTGCTGGAG
>CAZRPQ010000535.1:0-2022 GCA_964601725.1 uncultured Salinivenus sp.
CACGTCGCTGTAGAAGCGGGCCTCGAAGGGACGGTTGGTCTGCAGCGCCGAGGTCCACATCGTTTCGAGGCGGTCCCGCAGGGCGGCCAGATCGCCGCTGGCCGAGCGGACCAGGGCCTGGTCGTACGCGGGGCGCTGGTGATGAAGCATGAAGGGCGGAATGCTGGAGCCGCCGCTGCCGGCGTAGACGTGGTAGCTGCCCCGAAATTCGAAGTTTTCGAGGACGCCCACGATCCGGGGGGGAGGGGCGCGCTCCTCCTCGTCGATTTCCCCGAGATACACCGCGGTCCCGAGCGCCTGAGCCGGGGCCTCGACCCCGAGGTCCTGGATGGCGGCCTCGTTCACGAGAATGCCGGTTCCCTCCATGAACGGCACCGTCCAGTTCGTCTGCGCGGCCAGCATCCGAATGCCCATGGTGCGGACGAACGACGTATCGGACTGGTACCTGTACGTCGAAACGGGCGCATCGCCGGGGCCCGTGCGGAGAGAGGTCTCCCACCAGTTCCCGCTGAAGGGCAGGTTGTCGACGACCGTCACCTCCTCCACGTCCGGAAGACGCAGCGCAGCGCGGCGGAACCGATCGTACTCGACGTCCTGCAGCGCAACGCTCACGACGTTCTCGGTGTCGAGCACGCGATTGGCCCCGGCCATTTCTGCGCTCTGCCGGGAGAGCGTCGTCGCCGTCACGACCAAGAGGAGCGCGAAGGCGAACTGCCCGCCAATCAGCAGGGTGCGCACCGACAGCCGCCCGAACGGGCTCGACACCTCGCGGCCCGGATCCAGGACGCCCGCCGGCCGGGACGACGACAGCACGAGCGCCGGATACCCGCCCGCCGCCAGCCCGAACAGGACCGTAATCCCGGCAAACAGGAGCAGGAGCCCGGGCTCGTCCAGCAGGGACACGGTGAGGGGCGGCAGTTCCAGCAGCTGGAAAAAATACAGCTCGCTGAACAGCGGGGCGAGCACATAGAGAAGGGCACACGCCCCCACGGCGGCGAGCAGACAGAGGAGAACGGATTCGCCAAGGAATTGCGCACTTAGTTGCGACCGGTTGGCGCCCAAGGTCTTCCGGACGCCGATCTCCTTGGCGCGCCGCAGGGACTGGGCCGTCGTCAGGTTGACGTAGTTGAAGCCTGCCGCGAGCAGGACGACGATCGCGATGGCGAGGAAGAAGTAGTAGATGTAGCCGGGGATCTGCGTCCGCAGGGACACTTCGTTCATCTGCATCCCCCCAAACCGCACGTCAGAGAGCGACGCCATCTGGAGCCGATACTGGTCGGCGTCCTGCGCCGGAGCGTTGCGCTGCAACGCGTCATTCGCGAGCTGCTCGACGGCCCCGGGAGCGGTGCCCTCGGCGAGCCGCAGATAGGTCCACCGGCTGAGACGGTCCCAGTCGCCGGGCCCGACATCGTCCTCGGCAATGGTGGCGTAAGAGAGGAAGAGGTCCTGGTCGAGCAGGGTCGGTCCCGCGGGTGGGGCGAGGACGCCGGTGACGGTAAACGTGTCTTCGCCCTCCAGCGAGAATGTTTTTCCGAGGGGATCGGCGTCGGGCCCGAAGAGGCGACGGGCCGTCTCCGCCGTCAGGATGGCCGTCTGGGGCTCCTGGAGTGCCGTCTCCCGATCCCCTGCTCGCAGCCGGAAGCCCTGAAAAACGTCGAAGAACGAGGGATCGGCGTACAGACCGCTCAAAGAAATGCTCGTCTCTCCGTTCACGACGAACGTCGATCGTTCGTCGGCAAACCGCGTCGCCGCGGCCACCCCGGAGGCCTGCCCGCGGAGCGCAGAGGCCAGGGGCACGGGCGACTGGGCATTCCGGCTTCCCTCCTCACTGTCGGCGGTCGAGACGCGATAGATGCGGTCGGCGTTCGGGTGGAAGCGGTCGAGGGTCCACTGCTGATGCAGAAACAGCACCACGAGGAAGCAGACCGCCAGGCTCACGGCCAGGCCCACCAGGTTGATGGCCGTGGTGGTGCGGTGGCGCCACAGATTTCGACCCGCGATCTTCAGGTAGTTGCGGAGCAT
>CAZRPQ010000536.1:0-2012 GCA_964601725.1 uncultured Salinivenus sp.
GCGTCGTCGACCGCGATCACGGAGTCCGTCTCCTCCTTGACCTCGGCCTTCGACGCTCCCTCCTGGGCCAGCGTACGCGCCCGCTCAGGATCACCGCCGAAAATTTTCCAAAGCCCCTCTACCTCAATGACAGCCATGATACGAAACTCTTCTCATTCACTGGTAACAAGCACAGCGGCCAATGCAATCCTCAAGCTGGCGGACAGAGATCGACTCTCTTCTTTCTTCCGTGGTTCAACCTATTTAGCATTTTGGACGGAATGTGTTTAGGAAAACCGGACACTTTCCTCCGATCTCTCCTTTTTTATGTAACCTTATTGAGAGTTCTGGAGGCAGCACCGCCTGTCTACGTCCAGCCGACACGCCCCCGCCGCTTCGACTTGCGGTGATCACGCAGACAGTGCATGGAGGAACGCCTCACAGAGAGACTGGGGGATTTCCCCACGGAGACGACCGGGACTTTGTTTACGGATGCCCGCAACATTTTCTATACTGTGCGTATCGCAACGTGAGATCCTGTATGCTTTACGTCTTTTGCTAACCAAATTGTTAGCCCTATGGAATCTGAATCGGACAATCACAACCGTGTATCACGGAGACGTTTTCTTCACTCTCTGAGCATCGCGGGCGTCGTGGGAGCGGGCGGATCGCTCCTCGCGGCGTGTGGGGGCGGGTCGGATGGGTCCGGGGACGGTTCGTCCTCGCAGGCTCAGTCCGGCGCTGGGGACACCGGCAGTGCGACCGCCTCGGCGGACTGCTCGGACCTGTCGGGCCTCTCCGACGCGGAGAAGCAGCAGCGCAAGCAAATGGTGAAGTCTCTCAATTACGTGAAGGAATCGCCGAAGGAGAAGAAGAACTGCGCAAACTGCCAGCTTTACCAGCAGGAGAAGTATAGCTCCGGCTGTGGGGGCTGCCAGCTCTTCCCGGGACCTGTCAATGCGAAGGGGTACTGCGACTCCTGGGCCCCGCAGACCTAACAGAGCTCCAACGACGCATTTTTTGCCTGGTCGTTGCCCCGTCCCGCGTTCGGGGCCGTCCTTCCGCCCGTCCCGGACGAGGCGCTCGAGCCCGTCCACACCGCCCCGACCGGTCTCCGTACCGGACGGGGCGCTCGTGTGTGTTCGCCCACGCGGGACGCGCCGCAACTCGAAGGAGGACGCCACGGCTCTCGGAGACGCCGTGAACGCCCGCCCCCCCGGCCCCGTAGATCAAGCCGCCACGTTTCGAATTATATTTTCCGCGCTCTATGCCCGACGATCGTTCCGCCGACGTCATCGAAACGGTTGCCGACGGCCTGCGCCTGCAGGTGGGCGACCTGCCCGGCGATTACGCCCCTGACCTGCTGAAGGCCAAACCGGCCGCGTACGTTGTGGGATTTACGGCGGGCGTGAGCCGCGCGATGGACGTGTCGGTGGACAACCACACGATCCGCATTCTTGAGCGGGGGACCCGGCAGGGACTCCCGCGCGACGGCGACCTGGGCCAGCGCCTCGCCGACATCGCGACGGGCATCATCTTTGACGGGGCCGTCACCAGCGATCCGGACCTCACGACGCTTCGCGAGAAGGGAGAGGAGGAAGGCCGGGCGTTCGTGGAGGACCGCACCCCCCCGTCTCTCCTCCACGACCTGGTGTACGAATGATGGCGTGTGGGCGCAGGATCGGCACTGCCTCGATTCGAACGGAGTAGCAGTCTCGCTTCATTTCCGCCCCCTTCCCCCATTCTCCCTCCCCCCATTCCCTCACGCCCACACGCACCAATGTCCTACCGCACGCCGGCGGATCGCTTCGAGGACCTCGTGGACTTTCCGTACGCGCCGAACTACGTGACCGTCCGGGACGACCTGCGGATGCACTACGTCGACGAGGGGGAGGGAGCGCCCATTCTGTACCTCCACGGTGAGCCGACCTGGGCGTACCTCTACCGCCACATGATTCCGCCCCTGGCCGAGCAGCACCGGGTGGTGGTGCCGGACTTCATCGGGTTCGGGCGGTCGGACAAGCTCACGGCGG
>CAZRPQ010000537.1:0-2011 GCA_964601725.1 uncultured Salinivenus sp.
GCTTCTGGGCCGAGCGGGGAGAGCGGGACCGAGACGTGCGATCGTTGGAGAAGAACTTCGAGGGATCGACGCGCTGTGTCTCCGCCCGCTGCGAACGCCGCTGCATTTGTCGGTCGGAGCGGTCTGTCGCCGCGTTGGAGCGGGACGTCTCAATTCGGGAGGAACGGACTCGTCGCGTCACCCGCTTCGATCTGTCGGAGGCGGTCCGCTGCCCAATTCGGCCCCGGTTGGGAGAGGAGGAGACGCGGGCGTCGGAGCGGAGATTTCTGCCGTTATCGTCTTCATCGGACTCCCCGCGGCTACGGGACCGACTTCGGGTTCCGGAATCGGAGGATTCTCCCTGAGTGCGACTGTTGGAGCGCGTTCGGGTCGATCGGTCCCGGGACCCACTCTGGCTGGATCGGGACCGCGTCGAGCGCTCCCGAGATGCATCCCGGCTAGATCGCGACTGCGTTGACCGGTCCCGGGACGCATCCCGGCTGGACCGCGATCGCGTCGAGCGCTCCGTGCGGGAGCGGGACGAGCGCCTCGCCCGGTCTCGATCGGTCCTACTCCGGTCCGACCGCCCAATGCGCGTCGACGACCGAGATCGTTCAGAGCGGGCAGAGCGCCGGGTCCGGCTAGAACGGTCCGCGTCGGCCGAACGGCCAATCCGGCCCGTCCGAGCCTGCGTCCTGTTTCCGTCCGATGAGCGGGCGGTGCTTCGGTCGGCGGACCGCCGCTCTCCGCTGGACGATGCCCGCCCGACCGTCGAGCCCCGAGGTCTGTAGGTCCGATCGGACGTGCCGGTGGAGACATCTCCGTAGTAGATGTTCTGGTCCCCGTAGTAGTAGTGATTTCCAAAGGAGGGAGAGAATCCAGGCCCGTATCCGAATCTAGGCCCGTATCCGAGGTAATACCCCGAACGGTACGGCCCATACCGGCGGTGGAAGTACGAGGACCCAAAGTGGTACGAAGACCCAAAGTGGAAGGAGAAGGAGAGGTGCGAGCCGTACGGACGGTGAAACCGGGGATCGTGGAAAAACGGGTCGTGAAAGAAGGGGTCGTAGTCCCACCGGCTGTAGGTTACGCCCCGGTCGTAGAAGTGGTAGTTGTATTCGCGCTTTGCAGTCTTGCGCGTCTTTGCAGTCTTGCGCGTCTGGGCCTTCCGCTGGGTGTCCCGGCGATACTCGCGCCGGTATTCATCCGCGTACTGCTGCGTTTCCGTCTGCTCCTGCCCAGCGCGCACCCGGCGGTCCGACGTGTCTGCAGTCTCCAGTTGCGTGTAACAGCCGATGAGGCTGACGGTGAGTACACCGAACAGGAGGAAGGCGCCAGTGTGGCGAAGACGGTGTAGAACCTGCTCAAGCTGGATCATGGGAAGCACCTCCGGACCGGGGAAACTATGATGAAGGGACTATGACAAACGGGGCACCCGCCCAGAAGTTTGCAGGGCCGCGCCTATTTTCGCCCTGACAAGTAGTATGACGGCACTTTACAGGCCGCGGGACAGGCGCTGGAAGTAACTTCGGGCCGCCCAAAAAGGAACGCCCAGGGAAGAATCCCCTGGGCGCCTCGTGAATACCGGCCTGAAAACCCCCCTGACGGAGAGAATTTCGGGAGGAGAGTCCCCTCTCAGAAAATCTTGGCGGATCGACCGTTCGGATAAGGCCCCCAGATTGCTTAATTCTCCGTCTCGTCGTCGGACGAGTCGTCGGTCGGTCTAGAGCGATCAGGGGGAGAGGAGCGTTCCGGTCGCGCTTCGGGCCGGTCGCTCCTCGGGGGCTCGGAGGCTGACCGGTCGGTCTCAGTCTGGGGTTGGTCCGCGTCGGACGGCGGTCTCGGAGACCGGTTCTCGAGGGCGTGATCTCGGTCTCTGGACGATTCGGCCTGTCGTCGGAGACGATCGCTTCGCCCATTTCTGGAATTCACCCGTCTGGCATTCTGCCGATCGGCCAGGCGTTGGACGGTAGACATCACCTCCCGTCGCTCCTCGGCGGAGAGCCGGTCTCCATTCTTCTGTCGTCGAATC
>CAZRPQ010000538.1:0-2008 GCA_964601725.1 uncultured Salinivenus sp.
CGCGACGTGCTATCGTCCGTGGCGTTGTTCGTGAGCGAGCAGTAGCCCCCGTCGCCCCCAAGCAGCTCGTCCCACTCATCGGAGACGTTGTCGGAGGCCGTCGTCCAGGTGCCGTTGTCCTGCATGCCGCCCGCGATGCGCGTTCGTTCTGTTTGGTCGTCGGGGGTCCGGAACTGGCAGACCGCGTAGAACTGAGTGGTGAGGTATCCATTGTTGAGGTCGTCCCAGAGGACCGATCCGTCGCCCGACTCTCCAGTGCCTCCAGCCCGGTTGTCGTCGGTGCGGTGGATGCCGCCGTCGCTGCCTACATACATCACGTCGCCGTTCCCAGGCTCGAAGGCGAGGGCGTGCTGGTCGGGATGGTGGGGATCGCTTCCCGTGGGATTATAGAACCCAAATCCGCTGTTGCTTGATGTGTACCCTCCAATCCACGTGTTCGCGTCGGCAGGGCCCGCAGACACATTGAGCCGCCAAAGATTGCGTCCCCCCACATAGACGAGGTTACTGCTGTCCGGATGCACCTCGGCGATCAGGTCGTAGCCGCCCTGCGAGTTGAACGTCCCTGTGGATCCGCCCCGCTCAGGCAGGTACTCCGTCGAGTCGGTCCACGTGCCGGTGCCGCGGTCATACCTCCAGAGCTCGTGGCCGTTGGGGCCGGAGCCGGACGCCTTCGTGAGGGCCCACACCTCGTCCTCGTCGGACGGATTCGCGGCGAGTACCGTCCGCTCGAACGAGGACGTGGGCCAGCCGCTCGGCGTGATGTCGGTCCAGCTTCCCTGGTCCCCCGTCGTCGACACGAAGAGCCCACTTCGCTCCCCGCCGCTGCCAAGAGCGGCGTAGACGACGCCGTTGGAGGTGACTTCGACGTCGGTAAACAGCGCAAAATTGTCGAGCGGAGCGGTCGTGTCGCTCCTGAGCACGACCGACCAGTTGCTTCCGCCGTCCACAGTGCGGTGGATTCGGCTGATGGTCGCAGCGTAGACCTCCGAGTCGGTGCCGTCCGATCCGTCGGTGGCCGCCGACGAGTCCACCTCAACGGCAAAGGTGTAGTCGAAAAACCCGAAGTCTGAGCCGGTGGACGTGCTGGAGAGCAGCGACCAGCTTTGCCCGCCGTCCACCGACTTGTAGATTCCATCGCCTGCGTAGGGGGCGTTGCCTCCCCGTGGCGAATTGCCAATGAGTTCGCCCGTGCCAGCGAACCACACGTCCTGCCGTTCGGAGCGCGGGTCCTGATCGAGGGCCGTCACGTTGGGCCGCTGGTCGGGATCGAAGGTGCGGGTCCAGGTCGTGCCCCCGTCCGTGGTGCGCCACATGCCGCCCGAGACGCCCCCGGCGAGGATGGTCTCGTGGCTCGGGTCGCTTGCGTCGATGCCGAGGGCACGCGACCGCCCGCCCACGTTCGACGGTCCGCGAGGCTGCCAGCTGTTCGCCCCTGACTTCTGCAGGGGCTCGGGCATCCGCTCCGCGAACGCGAGGTCTTTTTTCCGGACGTTCTCGGGAATTTTCCCGGTCTCCGGATTGCGGAGGCGGCGGAGTTCATAGGTGCGCCGGGCATCGGGATCTTCCGCGGTGCCGCGGGTCGCCTCCTGTGTCATTTTCTCGGCCGGAGGTGCGGTCGGCGGGGCGTCCGCATCCCCCCAGATGGCCCAGGCGCCGACCGCGAGTGTGGCGAGAATCAGGCCGGACGACACGACACGGGTCAGCGTGGACACGGTGCTGGAGGAATGCGCGGACATCGGTGACGAGGCGCGTATTGAGAAATAGATGCGGGCCGTCCCCGCGTGCTCGGTGGCGTCCGGGGGGCGCCGCGGAGACTGGGCTGTAGGGCCCCGAGCCGGGCAGGCGCACGGCGAATGGTCCGACCGATCCTGGGTCGGGAAAATGAGGGCCGGACGCAGAGCCGATGCGGAGAGCATGGCGTCGAGAATCACCCCACACGGGCTTCCAACCCTACTAAGTAGAACGACAAAACAACTTTAAAAATCGTCATTCCGAGCGGAGCGCTGGG
>CAZRPQ010000539.1:0-2006 GCA_964601725.1 uncultured Salinivenus sp.
CGCTCCGCTCGGAATGACGATTTTTAAAGTTGTTTTGCTGGTCTACTTAACGACGGCGGCCTGCTCTCACTGTTCTACTAGAGCAGAAATTCGGTGCCCCCATCCCGAAGGTGTTCGAGGACAGGCAGCCCCCACGCCCCCCCGAAAGGGTTCGGGACACGTTCGCTCGTGCGTTCCGGGCATCTCTCCTACGATCAGAGGCAGCTGAGCCTCTGTTGCTCGACCGGATTTTTAACATACGATCGCCCTGCCCCGGCACTCGCAGATCGTGGTCTCACCGAATACGGAGGCCCCGGTCTCTAGAATCGCCACGCCTGGACCGGCACTGCAACACACGACCGCCTTCAAGTGTGCAAAAGTGTAAGCATTTTTATAGGTTACACTGTTTGCGTGGCTCCGCGCGGGCCTGCACGTCACAAACCGAATATATCTCGCCGAGACCCCAACCGTCTATGGAGATTCCCTCGCTGCAGGGCTTTGAGCGTGAGCGCGGCCTCATGACCATGGAGAAGCCGATCAAAGAATCGGAGGAGCACGAGTCCCTCCGTATTGGCGTGCCCCGCGAGGTGGGGAATGAGGAGCAGCGCGTCGCCCTGGCCCCAAGCGGCACCGGCACCCTCGTCGCCAACGGCCACGAGGTGTACGTCGAAGAGGGCGCCGGGCACGAGGCGCACTTCCAAAACGACGAGTACGCGAGCGCCGGGGCCGAGCTCGTCAAAGACCCCGACGACCTCTACGACCGCAGTGACCTCATTGTAAAGGTCGGCCCCCCGATGGAAGACGAGAGGGAGTCGCTTCAGGAAGGGCAGGTCCTCCTCTCCGCCCTCAACCTCGGGGGCACGACTCCCGAGTTCCTGCACCACCTGATGCGGCTCAAGATTACGGGCATCGGCTTCGAGTTCATCCGGGATCCGGACGGCACCTTCCCCCTCGTGCGGATGATGCACGAGATCACCGGATCGATGTCCATTCAGATCGCCGGTCGATACCTGGAGAGCAATGAAGGGGGCAAGGGCGTCATGCTCGGCGGCATTTCAGGGGTCCCTCCCGCCACGGTGGTGATCCTGGGGGCCGACGTCATCGGCGAGTGGGCGGCGCGCACCGCCCTGGGCTACGGGGCGCACGTCATCGTGCTCGACACCGAGCTCGGCGCCCTGCGCGCCCTGGAGCACTCCCTCGACCGCAACATCACGACGGCCGTGGCCGGCGAGCAATACCTCCGCCAAGCCGTGGGATCGGCCGACGTGGTCGTGGGGGCCATGATGGCGAGCGGCGAACGCTCCCCCCTGCTCGTGACCGAAGACATGGTGGCCTCGATGTCCCCGGGCGGCGTCGTCGTGGACGCGGTGATGGACCAGGGCGGGTGCATCGAGACGAGCCGTCCCACCACCCACTCCGACCCCGTGTACCGCCGGCACGACATCATTCACTATTGCGTGCCCAACATGCCGTCCAATGCGGCCCGGACCGCCTCATACTCCCTCACCCATGTGCTCGTCCCCTACCTCCTTCGCATCGGGGAAGCGGGCTCCATCAACGAGGCGCTGTGGCAGGACGAAGGGCTGCGCAACGGGACGTACGTCTACCGCCAGCATCTCACCAAGAAGAGCCTGGCGACGATGTTTGGCATGAGCCACCGCGACATCGAGCTGCTCATCGCGTCGGGCATTTAGCAAGTGTGGAAGAATGGACGGGTGGAGGTTTGGAGGGGAGACCGCTCTGCGGGCCTCACGCACCTGTCAAAATGACGGCGGACGGCAGACGGTGGACGGCCGTTTTGACTCAGAACGCGAATCATCTCATACGAACTCCGCAAGCTCCGTTCGGGTATGGAGGTGCGGAAGTGTGGACGGAGGAAGGCAAAATACGTCCACACATCCACCCTTCCAAACGTTCATACCCACACGAGGCCGCAGGTCGACTGACGCAGTAAATCCTGCTTCAGGATTCGGTATCAATCGCTGCTCTTCAGCGGTCCGTTGTCCGCGGCGCTGGGAACGAAGTGA
>CAZRPQ010000540.1:0-2002 GCA_964601725.1 uncultured Salinivenus sp.
GACCTCTCGCCGTACCTCCTCAAGAGCACCGACCGCGGGCAGTCGTGGACCTCCATCGCCGGCGACCTGCCGGACCGGCACCTCGTGTGGCGGCTCGTCCAGGACGACGTCAACGAAGACCTGCTGTTTGCGGCCACGGAGTTCGGCCTCTTCTTCACCGTCGATGGCGGGGAGGAGTGGATGGAGCTCGGCGGCGCCCCCACCATCTCGTTCCGCGACGTCACGATCCAGCGGACCCACGACGACCTGGTCGGGGCCTCCTTCGGGCGCGGCATCTTCATCCTGGACGACTACACGCCGCTCCGGGACATCAGTCCCGAGCTGCTGAATCAGGAAGCCCACCTCTTCGCCCCGCGCGACGCCTTCTGGTACGTCCCCGACGAGGTCTCCGAGTACCAGGGCGACAACGACTACCAGGCAGAGAATCCGCCGTTTGGGGCCGTATTCACCTATTATCTCAAGGACGGCTACCAGTCCCAGAAGGAGGAACGGCAAGAGCGCGAAGCGGAGCTGGATGAAAACGAGGACGTGCCGTTCCCCGGATGGGACGAGGTGGAAAACGAGATGCGCGAGCAGGGCCCGCGGGTGGAGGTCGTCGTCAAGGACGCGTCGGGCACAGTTGTCAACCGAGTCGAGGCCCCGCAGTCCGAGGGCCTACACCGCGTCAACTGGGACCTGCGCCATTCGTCGAAGGGCGTGGTGGACCGGGGCGACGGCTTCGAGGACATTGACGACGACGGATTTATGGCCACACACGGGACCTACACCGCCACCCTGACGAAAGTGGAACAGGGCGAGGTGACGACGCTTTCCGATCCGGTGGAGTTCGAGGTCACCCCGCTGCGGGAGGGCACGCTCGAGGGGGCCTCCGACGAGGAGATCGCGTCGTTCCGGGACAATCTGGAATCCTTCCAGCAGGACCTGACGACCGCCTCGAACACGCTCGAGGAGCAGGTGGACAAGGTCGAGTCCATGCAGGCGGCGCTCTCGCGGGCGGACGACGAAGCACCCGACCTGATGAGTCGACTCTACGAGACCCGGATGACTCTGCTCGAGTTGCGGGAGGAGATGGAGGGAAGCGAGGCGAAAAACGAGATCGGCGAGCGCAATCCGCCGACCCCCACCGATCGCCTGTTCGTCGGCTACCGGGCCCTCAGCACCACCTACGGCCCCACGGAGATGCACAGAGAGACCGTAGAAGCAGGCCAGAGCGAACTGACGGACATTCGGCAGCGCCTTACTGAGATTGCCGAGTCTACCATTCCGGACCTCAAGCAGTCCCTTGAGGCGATCGGTGCCCCACCAATCGAAGAGTAATACCGCTCTGAATACGTCGAGTCGACTGTCAATCAAGCCCGGCAAACGTAAGACGACCAATTTTCCCGTAAGTGCTGAACTTTCAACGTTTTATGTTTCAACGTCTGGCGCCTCACCTGGACGTTGGCAGCCCCTACTGCTGTGTCAACCGTCAATCTTTGGGGAACGTTGTTTGAGTTTGATCCGCGTCTCTTCTGTCGTGAATTGCCAGTCAACGGTGGCTTCCGCCGCGTTGCGTTTTTCTTGTCAGGCGGTTGTTCTCTGCTCGATTGCCTCCCGGGTAGGAATCCGGCGACTGAGAGCTTGCAAAGCAGCCCGTTGCGTATTGGTGTAGAATCTGGCGCAGAATCATGAGCAGAACGAGGTCTCCGACAGGTTGGGGGCAGCACTTCACCGGTGACCGTGGAACTGAACTGAGGGTGAGGCTTCAGCCTTCCAGTCTATCCGAGCCCTCCCCTCCCGCACTGACCTGCCTGCATCGCTCCGATGAGCCTTTTCAGGTCGTATCTGGTGCAAAACCAGGGCCCATTCCTTTTGAACCTTCTGATAGACGCGCAGGCTGAACCGGCGGAATCCACCGGTCTCCTTAATTTGCCCACCCGGCGGCTTGAAGATGGACTTGCGCAGGACATATCGGTCGAGTCCCTCCCGGTCCGGAGCTTTGGGTTCATCTGCTCCCGGGCTG
>CAZRPQ010000541.1:0-2001 GCA_964601725.1 uncultured Salinivenus sp.
TCCAGCGGCCGGAGCTGGGCCAGGGCCGGGAAGATGTCCGGCGCGTGCTTCATGAGAAATGGCTTCCAGGACCGGTTCGTGAAGATGCCCTCGAAGTTGCCCACCACCACGTCGCAGTCCGCCAAAAACTCCTGCACACCTGCCCCAAACCGTGCCTCTCGCCCGAAGAGGGGACAGATGTCGCCGACGAAACCGATCGTCCGGGCCGGGGCCGCGTCCCGACATTGCTGAAATCGGAGATCCCGATCGAGGGACGTGGGGCGGGGGGGCGGACCGGTGAAGCGACGCCACACCATCGGGATGAATTCGCTGAGGGAATACGGAGAAAGCGGAACGCGCACAGGGGACAAGAGAGAAACGAACGTGGAGGTCGGAGAAGGAGAGTGCTACGCAGGCCCGTCGTCCTGCGCCATCGTGGCGGCTAGGGTCTCGAATTGATCAGTGAGCGCAGGGTAGAGGGCCTGATATCGATCGAAGAGTGCGTCGTACCGGGCGGTATTGTCCATCGGGACGGTGTGGCCTTCCACCTGCACGGCAGCCTCACTGGCCGTCGGCACGTCCGGAAACACATCATTCCCCACGCCCGCTAGGAGCGCCGCACCCACCGCCGCGCCGTGGGGCGTGGTGGTATGGACCAGCGGCGTGTCGAGCACGGTCGCCAGGATGCGCCGCCAGAGTTCACTCTGCGCCCCACCGCCGGACACGCGCACCTCGGCTGGCGCCACGCCCTGGGCCTGCATCAGGGCGAACGACTCGCGGAGGCCGAAGGCGACCCCCTCCAGCACCGCCCGCGTGAGGTGAGCGCGTTCGTGACGGTGATGGAGGCCAAAGAAGACGCCGCGGGCGTCGGGGTCGGCGTGGGGCGTGCGCTCGCCGCTAAGGTAGGGGAGAAAAAGAAGTCCCTCGGCGCCGGGTGGCACCTCAGCCGCTTCGGCAAGCAACTGTTCGTAGCTTTGCGTCTCAGCGTTCGTGTCGAGCAGGTCATCGAACAAGTCGACGTACCAGCGAAGCGACCCCGCCGCCGACAGCATGACGCCCATGAGGTGCCATGTATCCGGGGCGGCGTGGCAGAAGGCATGGAGTCGCCCCTCCGGATCGTGCTGGTAGGTGCCGGTGGGGGCAAAGACGACCCCGGAAGTTCCCAGCGTGACGACGGCGGTCTCCGGGTCGACGACGCCGGTGCCCACGGCCTGCGCCGCCTGGTCGCCCGCGCCGCCCACCACGGGCGTGCCTTCGGGCAATCCGGTGGCCTCCGCCGCCTCCGCACTCACCCTTGCACTCACGTCGGACGACTCCGTGACGCGCGGCCGCCACGCCTCCGGCACCTCTACGGCCGCACACATCGCGTCCGACCACCGCCGCTGCTCCACGTCGAACAGTGAGGTGCCGGAGGCATCCGACACGTCCGTCGCCTGGACGCCGGTGAGGCGGTAGCGGAGGTAGTCCTTCGGCAGCAGGAAGGCCTCGGTCTGTTCGTAGACCTCCGGCTCGCAGGTGCGCACCCACTCGATCTTTGGGGCGGTGAAGCCGGGCAGGACCGGGTTGCCGGTGTGGTCGACCACCGCGTCCGCCCCCACCCGCTCGGTGATCGCGTCGCACTCGGCCCTGGTGCGCTGATCGTTCCAGAGGATGGCCGGGCGGAGCGCGTCGCCGTCCGGACCGAGGAGCACGAGGCCGTGCATCTGCCCCGTGAGCCCGACGCCCGCAATGTCTTCGGGCGTCACGGCGTCGTCGGCGAGCACGGCCCGGATGCTCTGTACCGTAGCGTCCCACCAGTCCGCCGGGTCCTGCTCGCTCCACGACGGGCGGGGCACGTCGGGTTCGACACTGTGGCTCGCGTGGGCCACCACGGTGCCGAAGGGGCTCAGGACGATCGCTGTGCTGCCGGTGGTGCCGAGGTCGAGGCCGAGAAGCTGCACGGGGCAAGCGGGCCGGTGAGGAGCGCAGGCGAGAAGGCAATCTATCGACTGGCAGGCTGTTCGGCAACCGGTCAAGTGTGGA
>CAZRPQ010000542.1:0-1995 GCA_964601725.1 uncultured Salinivenus sp.
TGGACACGGTGCAGACCGAAATCGAGAATCGCTACGACGGGCCGCTCTCGCTGACCTTTGCCGTCAACGAGCACTACGACCTGCAGAACGGCGTGTCGGTGCTGGCGGCCGAGCCCTACGTCGACGAGGCCCCCTTCCTCCTCACCATGGCCGACCACGTGCTCGGCGACACCCTCATGGAGAAGGCCCGGCAACACCGCCCGCCTGAGCGCGGGGTCACGCTGCTGGTCGACTATAAGCTCGAGACCATCTTCGACATGGCCGACGCGACGAAAGTGCGGGTCGAGGACGGTCGTCCGGTGGCCATCGGCAAGCGGCTCGACGATTACAACTGCGTCGACACCGGCGTTTTTGTGGCCACGGATGGGCTGATGGAGGCCCTCTCGGCCGTCTACGCGGCGAAGGGCGACGTGGCCCTCTCCGACGGCATTCAGCGCCTCATGGGCGAGGGCCGCATGCAGACGCTCGACATTGGCCCCGGCTTCTGGCAGGACGTGGACACGCCCGAAATGCTCGCGCACGCCGAGGAGATGCTCCTGGGAGATCTGGTGCCCGCCGAATAGACGGGGCTGCCTTGTAGCGTTGCAGGAGCACAATGCAACTGACGGAAGCGTCCCTGGCGTCCGACACGGGCCAGCCTGTTACTGCACGCTTGTCCAAAGCGGCTTAAAGGTGCATGATCGTTCCATAAGTGAGGTGCCGGCATGTTGCATCGTATTGCTTTTTTCGTCGTGCTGAGTGTCAGCATCGTCTTTTCGGGATCCGCCCAGTCTCCGGATACGGGATGCAATGGAGTTCCCGCTACGCTGAACTGCAAGCTGATCGACGATTTTGAGGCGGATACTCCCGGTGACCCGCCGGGGAAGTGGCGGGGGCTTAGAGATCGGGAGCCGGTACCGCTTACGACGGGAGATGAAATGACCGAGCGCAAAAACGTTTACGTGCGGGAAGAAGGAGGCAATCACTTCGCGCGCATCTTCACTGATGCGAGGGGGCTGCGGGCCGTGGTGCCGCTTGAGAACGGCGCCCTGGACTGGAACCTCGACAAACGTCCGATTCTGCAGTGGAAGTGGCGCGCCAGGGATCTTCCGAAGGGAGGAAACGAGAAGAACAGGAGTACGAACGACACAGGAGGCGCTCTCTACGTCACCTTCGGCACTGATTGGCTCGGCCGCCCGAAAAGCATAAAGTACACGTACAGCTCCACCCTGTCGGTCGGCACGACTGTAGACTACGGTCCTTTGAAGGTGCTCGTCGCGGCCTCCGGAGCGGAACAGGGATCCGGAAAATGGGTCCGCCATGAGCGGAACGTAATCGAAGACTACAGGGAGCTATTCGGGGAGACGCCAGACAAAACCCCCTCCGGAATTGCGATTTGGAGCGACTCCGACACGCTAAACGAGACGTCCACCATTGACTTCGACGATATCCTGGTTCTCTCGGGGCCGATGGGCAGTCAGTCGACCGCCGAGTCTTCAAAGTAGCGCCCGCGAATCTTGTCTCCTCCTCCCGGTAGAGGCTCGTATTTCGCATCACTCTCCAATCTTTAGGGACGTCCATGGGGGCCGAGTACGATGTCGACTTCCGCGCAAGGCCGCAGGCTTATCGCTATCAGTCCAGCGAGCAGGGGGTCTTCAAGGTGCAGCCCTACAAAGGCGACCTGCTCCCGCACTGGGGCTTCAAGGACGAGCAGACGGCCGAAGCGGCCGTGGCGGCCCTCCGCGAACAGTACGACGCGTACCGGGAGCGGGACGATTTCGTTGGGATGGACATGGTCCGCAAGTACCTGCAGATGGGCTTCACCCGCGCCATGCGGTACGCGAAGTACCCGGGCGGGCAAAAATACGCGGACGACGGCACCGAGCGAGAGCCGCAGCAGTGGGCCGACCCCGAGAAGCGAGCGGCGGCGGTCGTCTTCCGGAATGCCTGGCAGGCCCTCACGGATGATTCGGTGTACCAGCGTCTGAAGGAGCGCCACCAGGACGAGGTGTACGA
>CAZRPQ010000543.1:0-1993 GCA_964601725.1 uncultured Salinivenus sp.
TCCGACATGTTGATCGTCGTCATAAACCGCTCGCCGCCAAAGAGCAGATCGGCCAGCTGAACCGCCGTTTCCGTCTTGCCAACCCCGCTGGGCCCGACGAAGAGAAAGACGCCCTGCGGAGAGTCCGGCGACGAGAGACTTGCTTTCGACGTGCGCACGGTTTTTGACACCTCCCGAATTGCGGCGTCCTGCCCCAGGATGTGCTGCCCGAGGCGGTCCTCCAGGGTGAGCAGCAACTCTGCCTCGTCTTCGAGCATGTTGCCCACCGGAATGCCCGTCCAGTCGGACACCACCTCGGCCGCGATGTGCTCGTTTACGGCCCCGTGGACCATCGGCATCTCCCCCCTCACATCCTCCAACTCGTCCTGTAAGGTGTCAATCTCCTCCCGCGTCTCGGCGCCGAGTTCGCCGTTGTGCTCCTCCGCCTGCCCGTCCGTGGCCACGGCCGTGGGCGCCGAGACCTGCTCGCGTTTCTTCGCGATGCGCTCCACCAGCTCCTTTTCGCGCTCCCACCGCGCTTCGAGCTCGTCACGCTCGGCCCGGACCTCCTCGCGTGTCTGTTTCAGCTCCGCCAGTTCGTCGGTCTCCTCCCGCAGGCCCGCCTCAAGGTCGCGTTGAATGCCTTCGATCTCCGTGTCGAGGTTTTGAAGCCGGCGGTCGAGGTCCTCCAGCCGCCCCGGGCGCGCCGTCAGCGTCATCTTCACCCGGGCGGCCGCCGTGTCGAGCAGGTCCACCGCCTTGTCCGGAAGCTGTCGGCCGGAGATATAGCGGCCCGCCAGCTCGGCGATGGCGTCGACGGCGTGGTCGGTGACCTGCACCCCGTGATGCTCCTCGTACGCCGACCGAATGCCGCGGAGCATGACGCCCGCCTCCTCGACGGAGGGCTCGTCGATCTTCACCATCTGGAAGCGCCGCTCCAGCGCCGGGTCCTTTTCGATGTACTGTTTGTACTCCGACCACGTGGTGGCGGCAATCGCGCGCAGTTCGCCCCGGGCCAGGGCCGGCTTCAGCAAGTTGGCCGCGTCGCCCGTGCCTTCGCCGCCCCCTGCGCCGATGAGGGCGTGCGCCTCGTCGATGAAGAGGATTGTGGGCTTGGCCGCCTCCCGCACCTCCTGAAGGACGGACTTGAGGCGGTCCTCGAACTCGCCCTGCATGCTGGCGCCCGCCTTGAGCGCCCCGAGATCCAGGGACTGGATTTCAATGTTCTCCAGCGTCTCCGGCACGTCGTCTTCGGCGACGCGGCGCGCCAGCCCCTCTACGACGGCGGTCTTGCCCACGCCCGCGTCGCCGACGAGAATGGGATTGTTCTTGCGGCGTCGACTGAGAATGTCGGTAATCTGGCGAATTTCTTCGTTTCGGCCCGAAATCGGGTCGATGTTTCCGTCGCGGGCCTCCTGAGTAAAACTGACCGTGAACTGGGCCAGGGCGCTGTCCTCGGCGTCTTCGGGCCGCCCGTCCCGGGAGGGCGCCGTCGATTCGGGCGCCCGCGCCGCCGCCTCCGCCGAGCCGGCGACGATATCGAGGAAGTTCTCTCGAAGCGCTTCCCGACCGATGCTTCCCAGCACGTCCATGTAGTCTTTCGTCCGAAGCGCGTCGCTCCGGAGCATCGCCTCCAGCAGCGTTCCCGAACGGACGCTGCCGAACCCGTGGTGCACGGACCCGATCAGGTAGGCCGACTCGACCGTCTCCAGCAGCGTCGGGGAGAAGGACGGACGACTAGCATTCCCCGTCCGGAAGTCCTCAAGCTGGTGCACCAGGGCCTCTTCAAACCGCCCCGGATCGACGTCGAAGTGGCGGAGGATGAGCGCCAGATCCGTCTCGTCCGTCTCCAGAAGCTTAACCAGGAGGTGCTCGAGGGTCACCTCGTAGTGGCTGCGGTTGACGGCGAATCCGGCGGCCGACTCCAGGTCGCGCGTGAGACGATCATTGAGCTTTTCCAGCAGTTTCTTGACGTCGTCCGTAACCATGGCAGGCCAGGATGAATGAAAGGGGC
>CAZRPQ010000544.1:0-1991 GCA_964601725.1 uncultured Salinivenus sp.
TGAAAGTTAATCTCGCGGGTCTGGTCGAGTTGCAGTTGGATGCCGGTTCGGCGTACTTCCTGAAACCCCACGAACGAGACGGTCACGGTGTAGGGCCCCCCCACCCGCATGCCCCGAATCGAGAACTGCCCATCGTTGCCGGCAGCCACCCCATAGCGCGTGCCGGTGGGCTGGTGCACGGCCAAGACGTTCGCCCCCGGGAGGGGATCGCCGTTCTCGTCCACGACCGTGCCCGTCATCGAGGCCGTCGTGTTCTGCGCCTGGGCCGTTCCTGCGCAGACCCCGAGCAGGACAGTGGCGGCAGCAAACAGAATGAGGGAGGCCCAGCGTGTCATCATGGCGTGAGCAATCAATCTAAAAGAGCGATGAACAGAGCGGCCCGGTCTGGCCCTGACACTCTATTGGTAAGGAAGACGGGCCACATCTGCCAAGAAGTTGGCGGATCGTTCTGTGAATCGTCGGAGAGAAACCGCTGTTTTCCCCACGACTCGGGGATTCAGGGGACGCGCAGAGCGGCCGCGGCCGTCTACCGGCCCGGGGGCTTCCCGACGGGAAGCACGAACACATCCCGCTGCTCATTGGTGACGCGGAGGGTCTGAGCGTCGTCCCACGTCACCGCCTCAGCCTGCTTCGATTGTTTGGGCCGGAGGGAGATCCGACGCGGCTCCGTGGAGAGCCAGTGCGTGCCGTCCGCGGGCCGCAGCCCGGAACTACTTCCTCGCTTCTGCTCGGGGCGCGGAAAGATCCACACCGACGCGTAGCCCAGGACTGCCAGCCGGTCGCCGGATGGACTCAGTGCCGCAGCGGTGGGCGGCGGGATGGCATCGTGCCGGTCCACGAGCGTCAGGGTGTTCACCTGGTGGGTGTGCTCGGTGTCCAGCCGGTACAGCTTGGTCCCCTCCTGAGGCGTGTTGATCTGCTGCCCCTTCCGATGCTTGGTGAGCACGTACAGCGTCCCGTCGTCCACGAACAGGGCCTCCGCGTCGTAGTGCCACTGCTGCGCCGGGAAGGTTTCCTGATCCGGATACCGGATGGGCAGGTGCTTGACCGGACGGGTCCGCCGGTCGTAGTGAAACGGCTCCCGAATCACGTAGATGCCGAGGTCGCGCCGGGCGTTGCCGTTGTTGCCGATGTCGCCGAGGTAGAGCGTGCTGTCCTCCACCGCAATGTCTTCGTAGTCGATGTGGGCGGCGGCTCCAAGCTGCACGCCCGGCCACAGGGGCTTGTCGCTGCTGTCGGCCCCAGCGTCCGCCGCATAGTCGCCCGCATGCCAGGGCGCGACATGAACGGCTCCAGTGCTATCGATGGCGAAGAGGCGCGGCTCGTCGCCGCTGTCGTTGTGGACCCACCACACGTTTTCCTGCCAGCGGCTCCGCACGATGCCGCTCACTTCATCAATCGGTGGATGAGCAATACGGCCCACGTGGTTCAGGAGGGAGGCCCCCGACTGCTGTCCCCTCCCTTCCAGCGGAAGTAAAACAAAAACCAAAAGGACGACTGCAAATCCCCCCGCTCTCACACCGGACAGAAGCGAATGCGAGCCAGTAGCGAAAAGAATGCTCATGTGGAACACGACAATCTCATAGGACCGGACAGCAGATGATAACCGACTCGCCGTATAAATACCACTGCCCGGCGGACAACCCGCCGGGCAGAGAGAGAAGATCAAAACCAATTTCTGAAGACTTAACCAGGGTGGGAAGCGCGCTACTGTGACAGCTACTGTGACACCGGAGTCACCGTAACCTCGATGACGTTGGGAGTCTGGGAGTAGTTGAACCCATCCTGATCGAGAAACGCATCTCCATCCGTGTCCTCGATGCGCTCAACGGTCCCATTCTCCGACGGGCCAGTGTCGGCACCATCCTGACGCGGGGCCTGGTTGACGCCCACTCCCGGCTCCTCGTCCTGCTCGGTGTGGGCGTCGTAGAGCCGTACCGAGGTAGTTACGTCGCCGCTGATCGGATCTCCACTGTCGTTGAAGAGGCGGA
>CAZRPQ010000545.1:0-1989 GCA_964601725.1 uncultured Salinivenus sp.
CCACCGCAGCACCGCGGCGGCGGCTTTCAGGTCTTCGATGGGGGCGAGGTGGTCGCGAAGTTCCTCGACGGGGTGGGGCATAGACGTGCGGGACGATTGGGAAAACAATCGACGAAACGAACGACCCGGAGAGGAAGCTGGTGCCGATTCGCTTGGGAAAAATGGGTCGAATCGGAGAATCCCCTCCCCATCGGGGCCGTTTGGCTCGATGGATTTGGCGGCCGGTTTCCTGTACTGTTTTGCGTAGCGAATGTCCCTCTGGACGCTTCTCCGCCACCGCCTACGATCGTGCTGGCGCGTTGCCTTTTTCGGACGACGGGCCCTTTCGCTCATTCTGGGCGGATTCCTGGCGCTGTATCTTGGCGGCGGGCTGGTGCTGCTCGGCGTCATGTTCGACGACATAGTGCGGGAGGCCGTGCCGGGCGCCAATCCGCTGCTCGTGGCGAGCCGGTGGCTCTTGGCGCTGGGCCTCCTCTACGCCGCGCTCCGTGTGTTTGTGGAGTTGGGCCTCGGAACGGATCCGAAGCCGTACCAGGCGCTGCCGATTCGGCGGTCTGCCCTCGCGGGGATGGGGGCCGCATTGGCGCTGTTCAGCCTGTGGAACGCGGTGCCGATGGCGTTCGTGGCGACGGCCTGTATCGAAGTGGAAACGGCAATCACATCTCGGTTGGGGAGGCGATGCTCCCTCTATCCAGAACGGCGTGTCCGTGCCCCTCACGCGCCCTCTCGTCCATACTCATCGCACTTTTTCGCTGATCAGGGGCGCATGAGCCTCCATGTAACAGAGAAAATTCCCAGCACGTGGTTGCCTTGAGGAAAAATTAAATATCCGGGGGACGAGCGCTATGACGATGCTTGGTTTGCAGAGCAACTCAGCAAGGTTGAAAAATACTTCCACCTCGGCCCTCAGCCTGTTCAGCCTGCTGCTAGCCGTCGTGCTTGCGCCGTTCTGGGGGAGTACAGTGTGGCCGACCGCTTCGGTCGTGGGGGCCGTGTGCTGGGGCGTCGGGGCGCTTCTGGTCGTGGCCGCCACACAGTTTCTGAACAGCCTGCTAGAGATCGATCAGACCGCGTTTTTCAACTATCAGGGGACCTCGTCGGGCTCGTTCCTCTACGGCGCGATCGTGACATTCGGGATCATGGGCCTTCCCTTTGCGCTTGCGGTGGGAGCGGGCGTAGAGACGACGCTGCTCGTTGTCGTGGGGCTGGGAACCGTGGGCCTACTCACGGTGCCGGTCTGGACCCGTGGGCTTGGTCGAGTGTTTCACGGGCAACGCCATGCCATGGCGTCGGGCTTTCGGGACGAGTAGACGCGCGTCGGTCCAATCGGCTTCCTCATCGCTTCCCCCTGCTCTGATGGCTAATGAACAATCGCGGTCCGACCGGAATCCGTTCGACGTGCCCCTCCGCGGCATGGAGGTGGGGCCGGAGACGCGCTGTGCACACTACCGCGGCCCGCGCGACGTCATCGCCATTCGCTTCGCGTGCTGCGACGTGTTCTATCCGTGCCATGCGTGCCACGGGGCCGTTGGGGACCATGCTCCTGAGCGGTGGCCGCCCGATCAGTTCGACGCGTCGGCCGTTCTGTGTGGACAATGCGAGACGGTGCTGACGATCGAGCAGTACCTGACGGCGCAGCACACGTGCCCGGCGTGCGGGACGGCGTTCAACCCGGGGTGCGAACGGCACCACAATCAGTACTTTGAGCTGCGCTGAACCGCCCACTGCGACGCGTCTGTGGGGGCGGCGGGACGTGCGTCTCCGGGCGCGCTGGGGAACGCCTGGTGATGGTGCGTCCGGTCCGTTCAGTCGTAGCCACCGGTCCCTCGACGGCCCGTCGAAACGAAACTGCTCCCAACCCGAGTCGGTCAAAAGAGTGTGGAAAGCCCGAAATGACGTTCATAATTGGTTCTGTCTGACAGATAGCGTTTTGCCATGATTACAGCAAAAGTTGGGCGACGCGGACAACTGACGTTGCCGAAAGACATT
>CAZRPQ010000546.1:0-1988 GCA_964601725.1 uncultured Salinivenus sp.
CAAGGGCGGGGCCCAGGCTTCCGAGCAGGAAGGCCGGGGTCGTAAACTCGCTCCACAGGGCACGCCATCGCCGATGTGGAATGGGGCGGGACGGACGGCCCTGCGTTGCCGACAGGGACAACGTCGACGCAGATGGCTCGGGCGGGTCGAGGCGAACGGTCCCCAGCGCATTCGTCCCGGTGGCGCGCACCGGTTCGGCGGGGGAGGAAAGCGCCGGGCCAACGACATCCGCCGCGGGCGACACGGACGAGAGCCCCGGGCTCATGTTTGATGTAGGCGCTGGATCCTCGACCGGCTGGCCCATGACTGGAGGCGAGCCGGCGCCGAGGATCGTTGCGGAGAGGATGAACAGAGCAGCGATCCGGAACGTGGGCGGGATGCTGGTGGAGCGTCTCATTGTACGACGTTCGTTTGGCCGTTGACAGAAGGTCGAGGGTATGGGGCTTTGCGACAACTGGGGATCGGCACTCACTCGGCCGTGATCGTCATCGAGAGCGAGTCGGAGTCGAGCGTGAAGGCGGCCTCCTCAAAGTCAGGTGGGCCCATGCTCCCCCGCGCATCGTTCGAGAAGCCAAACGCCTCCTGGGGCACGCCGAACATGTTGGTATCCAGTTCGCCGTCGTCGTCCTCGTCGTGGTAGAGCCGGACGGCGTACGTTCCATGAGGGACATCCTCAACGGTCCACTGAGCCCCCTTGTCCTGGATGGAAAGCGCGGCGGCGCGGGTGTTACCATCCTCGTCGTAGTTCTGGGCGGTGGTCAGCTCGGCGCGGACCATGCCCTCACTGCTGTCGAGCCCATCAACCTGGACGGTGAGGGTTCCAGTTGGAGCGTCTGAGGATTGCGCGTGGACCGGCGGGACCAGCACGGTGCCGGTGAGCAGGAGGGCGAGGAGAAGGCCGAAACGAACGCGGAATCGTGAAGGAAGCAGTCGATGCATGAGTCGGAGTGGGCTGGGGGTGAGCAGGAAATTAGCGAAGAGGAAATTCTCAGGTTGAGCGGATGCACTTGAGGGGGGCTCCGTAGCGGTAACAGTCATTCTCTTATTGACGTTTTGTCAATACTCAGGTACACGATACTGGGGTTGAAGGCGCGGGCTCCTATCCGGAGAGCGAGCGCCAGGGGGCGTCGGCCACGACCCCGACGAGCGTCGCGACGCACGAGATGGCGTTGCCGTACCAGGGCGGGGTGGCGGGCGTCCCGTTCATCACGGCAATCGTGGCGAGGAGGGTGGGGACGTAGAAGATCAGGAACAGCGCGGGAATCAGGAGGCGCCCCCATCGCTCCCCGCGCCGCATCGGCACGGCGACCAGGACGAGGGTGGCCACGCCGATTCCGATCCACCCGGCCCCGGCCACGTCCATCAGGGCCCCAAGCAGCGTCTGGAGCGCAGGCTCCACGTCGGCCCACGACTGCCCCAGCGCGTCGGCGTGGTAGGGCATGAAGGATCCGCGGAACAGATACGTCGAGCCGAGGATGAGGCTGACGAGCGAATTGATGACGTAGAACGTAGCGGCAACTTTTCGGCGGAGGGACATATCAGCGAATCAGTCTAGTGAACTGGAAACGACGGTGCAGGAGAGCGAGCTACGACGCCTCGACGAGATCGGCGGCGATCTCCGCGCTCGGGTCCACGTCCCCGATCGGATCGGCGGCGGCCTCCTCGATGCCGGCGGCGGCCATCCGGTCGAGCGTGCGCTCTAGGTGCTGGGTGTCGAGCGTGGCGTGCAGCTCCGTGAGGCGGCCCCACTCGAGACGGAGCAGGTGGACGCCCTCGTTTTCGTAGTCCACCCCGTCGGCCGCCACGCCCCGATCGGCCCAGAACAGAGCAAGGCGCGTATTCCACGGCGGGCCGGTGGCCATCATGTCGCGGATGGTGAAGGTCAGCTCGGGGAAGAGCCGGTAGAGGCGCTCCATCCAGGCCCGAAAGGCCTCGCGGGAGTGCCGGGTGCCGCCGAGGGCGTGGTCCCCGGCGAACGTGTGTGTGAG
>CAZRPQ010000547.1:0-1985 GCA_964601725.1 uncultured Salinivenus sp.
GCGGCTTCTCGTACGGCGATTACCTGCGCTCTGGGGCCATCGCCCGCTTTTCGCCCATTATGCAGGACGTGGTGCGGTTTGCCGAGGAGGGGGGACTGGTGTTCGGCATCTGCAACGGCTTTCAGATCCTCTGCGAAGCGGGCCTGCTCCCCGGCACGCTCATGCGCAACGACTCGCTCCGCTTCATCTGCAAGGACACCACGCTGCGCGTCGAGAACGGGGAGACGCCATTTACGAACGCCCTGACGGAGGGCCAGGTCGTGACCATTCCCCTCTCGCACGGCGAGGGCCGCTACTACGCCGACGACGAGGTGCTCGGCCGGATCGAGCGCAACGACCAGGTGCTCTTCCGCTACAGCACACCGGAGGGCGCGGTGACCGACGACGCCAACCCAAACGGCTCGGTGCACGGCATCGCCGGGATCGTCAACGAGGCCGGCAATGTGTGCGGCCTCATGCCCCATCCGGAACGCTGCGTGGAGCCGCTGCTCGGCGGGGACGACGGACGGCTCGTCTTCGAGTCGCTCCTCGACCATCTTTCCGCCGTCGCGGCGTGAAGACTGAACCGTGAGGTGTCATGCGTGAGAAGTGCGGGGAAATTGCCTTTCCCAATCCCCCTGTACATCCTGCGGTTTGTCCCCCCCCGTCCTCAGCGCCGCTCCTACTCGCCCACGCGCCCTCTCCCCCACTCGCCCACGCCCAAACTGAATGGAGCGACTCCTCCAGGCCCCCATTACGCTCGCGCTGCTGCTCTCCAACCTCGGCGTGAGCCTTTATGCCTTCACCGACCCGTCTCTCATTCGGGAGCTATCGTTTCAGCCCCATCGCATCCAGAAACACAGGGAGTACCACCGCTTCCTCACGGCCGGGTTCGTGCACGCCGGCGGCACGCACCTGGCGTTCAACATGATCACGTTCTACTTCTTCGGGCCGCTGCTGGAGAAGATTCTTGGGATGGGCGCGTTCTTGCTCCTCTACTTTGGTTCGGAGCTCGCCGCCCACGCCCTGACGTTCCTCTTCAATCGCGACGACCCGCACTACTCAGCGGTGGGGGCGTCGGGGGCCGTGAGTGGGGTCGTGTTCGCGTTCTGCGTGTTCTTCCCGCTCCGCAACCTCTACCTGTTCTTCGCCCTGCCCATCCCGGCCATTCTCTTCGCCTTCGGATACGTGTTCGGGTCGATTTACGCGATGCGAGGCGGCGGCCAGGAGGCGGGCATGGGGGACTGGATCGCGCATGAGGCGCACGTAGGCGGCGCTATCGCGGGGGTCCTTCTCACCATCCTGCTCGAACCGCGCTCCGTGCAGGTCTTTCTGGAGTCGTTCCGGCAGCTTCTGGGATAGGCGCTCCTAGTTGCGACTTCAAATTGCGGGGGTCGACTGTACGCCCCTGCCGCCGGACCGGCACGGCTCAACTCGCTTCAACCGTCCAGTAGCTGCTCCCGCAACGTCGCCCAGTCCGTAAAGGAGAAGCTGCGGTCGTTCGTGGACTGGCCATTCGTCCCGTGCCGCGCGTACCAGGCCACCCGCCACCCCACCGGCTGGGCACCCTGCACGTCGGACCGGTACGAGTCGCCCACGTAGAGCACGTCTCGGTGCTTCACCCCGGCCTCCTCGGTGGCGTGGTCGAATGCACGAGGGTTGGGCTTGAGCACGCCGGCGTCCTCGCACAAGACCACAGCCTCGGCGCGTTTGCGGAGCACCGGAAACTGCTCGAGCTTTCTCTCCTGCACCTCCGCGAAGCCATTCGTGAGTACGCCCACCGGGTACCGCTCGGCCACGGCCTCGAAGGCGTCCCTCGCTCCGGAGATGAAGGTCCAGTGCTCAGCATAGCGCTGCATGTAGTAGCGCGCCACGAGGGTAGCATCGGCGTGGGTGGCGTCGACGGACGCCAGCAGTCGCTCAAACCGCTGCTGCTGCACGGTTTGCTTGCCGATCTCCCCGTCGGCGTACTTCCGCCAGAGCGGGGCGTTGATGGTGTGGTAGGT
>CAZRPQ010000548.1:0-1977 GCA_964601725.1 uncultured Salinivenus sp.
GCTCTTGGCCTGCGCCGCCGCGAGCGCGTCTTCGCGGGCCTCCTCCAGCTCTTCGGTCCGCTCGGTCACCTTTTCCTCCAAAAGACGCTGCCGTCTCTCCAGCGACCATGTGCGCCATCGAATGATGCCGATGACCAGCCCGATCCCCCCGAGCGCACAGAGCAGATAGAACCAGCCGGTTTGCCAGAAGGGCGGCTCGATGGCAAACGCGTACGTGGCCGCCGGGTCGCTCCACGATCCGTTCCCGCCTCGGGCCTTGACTTTGAAGGTGTACGATCCTGGGGGAAGGTTCGAATAGGTCGCTCGGCGCTGGGTTTGAACGGAGGACCACTGCGCATCGAAGCCGTCGAGTTTGTACTGATATCCGACCGACTCTGGGGCTTTGTAGTTGAGCCCGGTGAAGCGGAAGATGAGGTGATTCTTGTCGTGGGGCAGTTCAAGGCCGGCCGGAAGGTCCTCCCAGGCCGTCTGCCGATCGGCATAGCGGCTCCAGTCGGGCGTTCCGGAGAAGAAGCGGAGCCCCGTCACATGAGCTCGAGGGGGCGTAGTGTCGGGGCGATCGTCGCTGGGATTGTAGTGCGTGAGTCCATGGCCGGTCCCGAACCACAGGGACCCATCTTGTGCCTCGTGGATGGCGTGCCGAGCAGCCTCGACCCCGAGAAAGCCGTCCGACTTGCCGTAGGTCCGGATGGGCATCTCACCCGTTTGCTCAAACGTGCGCGTGTCGAGCCGATTGACGCCCTTCTCCGTCCCGGCCCACAGGTGGCCGTGTCGATCGAGCAGGAGCGATACCGTCGTCGAGCCGCTGAGGCCATTGTCCGGCGTGAAGGCGGCAAGCGAGTCAGCTTTGGGGGAGTCGACGTACACGCCCCGCGCGGTACTCATCCAGACGTAGCCGTCGGCGTCGACCTCGAGACAAACGAGCATCCCGACCCGAGACGGATCGAGTGAGCGGACGGTCTCGAATGTGCCGTCCTCCAGTCGCGCGACGGCCTCTTTGAAGCCAATCCAGAGTTGTCCCTGCTCGTCGACCGTGAGGGCGTGGACGGTGTTGCTCGGCAGTCCGTCGTCGGTCGTAAACCGCTCAAAGGAATCCCCATCGTAGCGGATGAGGCCGTCTTGCAAGGTCGCAAACCAGCGCGTGCCCGATGGGGTCTCGGCGATGTCGATCGTGTGCCCCACCGAGGTCCCGTCGAGCTGAGCGTAGGAGGAGAACGTGGATCCGTTGTACGCAAACAGCTCCGTCCGCGACGCAACCCAGAGCGTATCGCTCTGATCGTAGTAGAGGGTCGTCAGTTCCTGATTGAGCTGCTCGTCCAGGCCGTTTACCGAAGTAAAGGTAGACCCGTCGTAGCGGCCGAGCCCGTTCCGCGTGGCGATCCACAGGTCGTCGTCCGGTCCGTTCGTCACGTCCCAGACCACATCGTGGGCCAGTCCGTCGTCGGTCGTGAAATGTGTAAAAGGCGTCGGCGTATGCCGAAAGAGGCCCTCCAGGTCGGTCGCGAGCCAGAGGTTTTGGTCGCGATCTCGGAGGAGGCTTCGAATCACGACCCCGTCCAGTTCCTCGGAAAAGCGTTGGGGGGTGTCCCCACCACTCCGCTGATACAATCCGTCCTGCGTGGCCATCCGGAGAGGGTCGCCGGGCTTATCTAGGACATCGAAGATCTTGAGGGAGGCCGTGCCGGGGAGGCGCTCGAACTGGGTTCCGTCGTGGTGGAAGAGGCCCTTTCCCGTACCTGCCCACAGCCCGCCTTCGGACCGGGGAGCCAGTGACCGGACGGGTCCGGTCGGCACGGTCGTCGTATCGACAAACGAGGTGAGCTGAGCGTCGACGTAGCGGTGTACTCCGCCCCGGTCCCCAATCCAGAGGGTATCGCCCTGTACGGCGAGGTCCCGGTGGGCCGTGTTCTGGATTCGATCGGGCGCGAGGCGGCGAAAGTCGCTGCCGTCGTAGGAAAAGACGCCGCTCGGGGTCCC
>CAZRPQ010000549.1:0-1973 GCA_964601725.1 uncultured Salinivenus sp.
CGGTTCGGCCGTGAGGGGACTACAAACCGGCGTCGGTTTCCACGGTGGGATCTTTAGCATCTCTGACGACAGAAACACCTCTGCCGCACTGAAGGCCACCACGCGGGGGTCCGGTCCGGCTGCGGAGTTCTCGATAATTGAAAACAGCGGTGACCCCGCCGCACTCTCTGTTTCTACGGTTGCCACCGGTCCTGCCGCTGACCTTGAGATCACAAACTCCAACAGCGATGCTGATGCCCTTACCGTCAGTACGGAGGGCAGCGGTTTGGCTGCGGATGTATCATCTTCAATACAGGGCGTGGCCCGGGACAATCCGACTCAGAACGTTGCTCGCATCCGGAACACGAGTGGCGGCAGCGGTCCGGACGTGCTTGCCCTGCAGAGCGGCCCCTCGAACCCGGGCGGAGAGCTCAACTACATCACCTTCTATGACGGGTCCGGCACCTCTCTCGGGGCCGTCGAGGGCAACGGGAATGGCGGGGTTGAGTTTAAAACCAGTGGGGCCGACTTCGCCGAGAAGCTCCCCGTCGTCGAGGACGCGCCCATGCCTGAGCCGAAGGACTTGGTCGGCGTGCGCGGCAGAGACGTGAGCCTCGAGACCGAAGGGGCCGACCGCCTCATGATCGCAAGCAGCAGCCCAGCCGTGACGGGTAACGCGACCCCTTCGACCAAGGCAGACGACGGACGGCGCGTGCCGGTGGCATTCGTCGGGCAGGTGCCCGTCCAGCTCCGAGGAAAGGCGGAGGTCGGCGACTTGATCGTCGCGTCGGGGGAAGAGGACGGGACGGCTCGAGCGGTCTCGCCAGAAGAGTACCGCTCCCAGGAGCACGGCCCGATCGCCGGCCAGGCCTGGTCGGCCAAGTCCACCGAGAAGGTTGGGGAGGTGACTGTCGCGGTCGGACTCGGTCGCAGCGGGGAGGTCGCCGCGCAGTTGAAGGAGCAGCGGACACAGATCTCTGCGCTTCAGGAGCAAAACGAAGAGATCAAGGCCCGGCAGCAGAAGCTTGAGGAACGGATCTCGCGACTGGAAGCCCAGTCCGGCAGCTCAGTTGTAGCGAGCCTGTCTGGATCAGGCCTCCTGATCGGCCTTCTCGTGGGTGGTCTCGTCGGAGCCGGTCTCTTCTGGCGTCGGCGGAGATAGGTTTGGCGCCTCTGCCCCCCCTCGTGTCTGCACTAAACCGTCTCCCTCTTCCCATGTTGAACCGAATCGTTTTTCCGGCACTGCTTCTTCTCTCGTTTGTGCTCGGGGCCGCGCCGGCCGCGGGCCAGACGATCGTTGTCGAGAACGGCGCGACCATCCAGCTTGAAAACGGCGGGGTCTGGAACCTAGAGGGAAGTCTTTTAGATCTTGGGGCGGAGGAAGCATCGGTCTCGATTCGGGAAACCGGTGGGGGGCGCTTTGCCGGGGGCCGGCTCCGGGCAACCCGTTCATTGAACAGTCCCAGCCAAGCCGACCCCGCAGGCCTCGGCGTGGAGATTAGCGCCTCCGCAGACCTGGGCGCCACGACCGTGATCCGCGGCCACTCGGTCCAGACGGGGAATGGCAACTCCTCGGTCAAGCGCTACTACGAGGTGGACCCGCAGACCAACAGTGACCTGAGTGCGGAGCTGACCTTCGACTACGCCGATGCGGAACTCAACGGGCTCTCGGAGTCGAGCCTTGAGCTTTTCAAATCCACCGATGGGGGCTCGACCTGGTCGGAAGAGGGCTTCGATAGCCGCGATTCGGAGAACAACACCGTCACTCTCAGCGGCATCGAGTCGCTGAGCCGGTGGACGCTCGGCAGTGAAAACAGCCCGCTCCCCGTCGAGCTGGCGGCTTTCGACGGCACCGCCACCGAGGCAGGGGTCCGCCTCACCTGGCAGACGGCCTCGGAGACCAGCAACGCGGGCTTCGAGGTCCAGCACAAGGCCTCCGAAGAAGCGGCCTGGTCTGAGCTCGGCTACGTCGAGTCGAAGGCCGAGGGCGGCAC
>CAZRPQ010000550.1:0-1972 GCA_964601725.1 uncultured Salinivenus sp.
TACTGGGCCGGGTACACGCTCCGCATTATGGGCCGGGCATTCACCTACGTCAACCCGTTCTGGGACATCAACTTCGAGGGCCCGTACCCCGACGATCCCCGCAACCCCTACGTGGTGGTGGGCAACCACTTCTCGCAGGCCGATCCCCCCATCATCGCCCGGGTGCCCTGGGAAATGAAGTGGGTGGCCAAGAAAGAGCTCTTCGACATGCCCCTTGCCGGATGGCTCCTTCGGCTGAGTGGGGACATTTCGGTGGATCGGCGCAGCAAGAAGAGCCGCGCGCAGGTGCTGGCGACGGCCCGCGACTACCTGGCGAGTCGCTGCAGCGTCATGTTCTTCCCCGAGGGCACCCGCTCGCGGGACGGCCGCGTGCACCGGTTTTCCGACGGCGCCTTCCGCCTCGCCATCGAGGAAGGCGTCCCGGTGTTGCCCATCGCCCACGATGGCACGCACGACGCCCTCCCGAAGCATTCGGTCTGGTTCAATCCCGACGCGGAAAAAATTCGCGTGCAGGTGCTCGAACCGGTCGACACGAGCACGTACGCGGAGAGTGAGGCCCGGGCCCTGCAGCGGCACGTGCGGGCAAAAATTATCCGCCAAATCGCCGACTGGCGCGGGACTGACCTCGACACGGTCGATGGCCGTAGCGGCACCGAGGCTGCCGCCGCGAACTGGATCGACGCGGGACCCGATGCTCGGAAAGAGGAGTCTGGGAAGGCCGCCCCCGGTGAAGCATCCGTCAAACCGTCGGCGCGACCCGGCGCCTCGGAACCGGGCGGCTAAAAGACGCATTTTGATGGACCGATGGATCTCACGTTCCGGCAGTGCTGCTCTGTCGGGGTCGGATTCCCTCCGTACGCCCACTCGCAACTACGTCCACACGCAGATTGCCCAGTAGCTCAATCGGCAGAGCGTCCGGCTCTGGACCGGGAGGCTGGTGGTTCGAATCCACCCTGGGCAACAGTCTGCAACTGCGTCCCGTGGTGCTGATGCGCCGCGGGGCGTTTTGTATGGATTCGTCCACGTTCGCCCCCTCGCGGCGTTGGAGGAGGAAGACGGAGAGGACGAAAGGAAGGATCTTGCTTTCCGTCGTTCCAAAAATAAGGAGGGTGCGGCACCATCACAGATAATCCCCCGGATGATACAGAGGGCCGAGTCGATTTCCGCTTGCTTCTAGCTGTTGTTGCAAGAGCCTGACGCGGGGCTTTCGATGAAGGAGCCGTACGTGCCTGCGAAATACTTTCATGTACGATTCACTGCTTCTCATAAGTCCTCCATTGCCCGGATGCGTAGCTTCAGGGACGCTCGTAGCAAACAAACGCTTGTTACAGGGTCTCCACCGCGTTCCCAGCCCGTATTGAGCAGGCACTGGGCGTCCGGAGACCTACGGTAATGGAAAGCTCATGGTGGTTCAGCGTCGGAATGGGGATTGGGGTCGTCGGAATTCACGCGGCTGTCCGTGTGTTAGCGCATTCCCTTGCCCTCGGTTCGTCTGACCAGCGCTCGTTCTTGCTTCTGGAGCTGGGAGGGCTCGGGGGACGAATGGTATTGGTGTTTGCCGCCACGGCTCTGGTGCTTCTCCTCCTCCCGGTACAAATCGCGGTATTTGTGAGCACTGTAATTGGCCTGCTCATCCTGAGCGTGATTGTGGAAACGGGCCTCATCGCGCGCCGAATGGACCGTGGCACGCTGGGGTCCTGAGTCCGTACTGCTGACTGTTTTGCCCGCTAGAGTTTGCTTTCCAACGCCCTCGGACGGAAATATATGATGGCCCGGACCCGATCCTTTGGACTTGCGGCTCTCGTCTTGCTGGGGATGAGCCTGGTGCTGACGGCGACGCCCGCGACGGCGGCCGAGGAGGGCGATGTCACGCTCGAAGGCATCGTCAACAACTCGATTCTCGGCCACGCCACCGATGGCTACTACCTCAACTTTAAGCCGTTTGCCAATGTGGAGCTTCCGCGCATTATGC
>CAZRPQ010000551.1:0-1968 GCA_964601725.1 uncultured Salinivenus sp.
ACTCGGCGAGGAAGAACATGCCGAATTTCATGCCGCTGTACTCGGTGTGGTAGCCCGCCACCAGCTCCTCCTCCGCCTCCGGCAGGTCGAAGGGCAGGCGGTTCGTCTCGGCGAAGGCCGTGACGATGAAGATGATGCAGCCGACGGGGTTGCGGACGACGTTCCAGCCCAGGAGGGCCCATCCGGCGCTCTGATTCTCCACGATGGCCATGAAGTTGAGCGAGCCCGCAATCAGCACGACGGAGATCACTGCCAGGCCCATCGACAGCTCGTACGACACCATCTGCGCGGCTGAGCGCAGGCCGCCGAGCAGCGAGAACTTGCTGTTTGAGCTCCACCCCGCCAGCGTCACGCCGTAGACGCTAATCGAGGTGAGTGCCAGCAGCATGATCACGCCCACGTTCAGATCGGCAATCACCACGCCCTCGGCGAAGGGAATGAGGGCCGCGGTGGTCATGGCGATGACGACCATGATGACCGGGGCCAGGGAATGGATGAACGAGTTGGCCGCGGCGGGCTGCACGTCCTCCTTCAGCACAAATTTGAGCACGTCGGCAAACGGCTGCAGGATGCCGATGGGCCCCACCCGATTGGGGCCGGGGCGGTTCTGGATGAAGGCCGACACGCGCCGCTCCGCAAAGACCAGGATCGAGGCTGAGAGCAGCATCGCGTTGATGACGAGAAAAGCGACGATGGCCGTCCAAAACAGCGATAGGTCCATGGTCGTGCGTCGAGGGTCAGACGTGCCGAAGGACAGCGATTTTCGGGGGTTCAACGTAGCCGTTGCTGGTGACGGCCGCAAGTACAGCGTCCGACGCGCGCTGACAGGGCCGTGCGATTGTGGGCTATTTTCGGGAGAGTTCACGCCCGTGCGACCGCGTCTCTTGGTCGGGGATGCAGGACGGCTCCCGGTGAGGATTTTCGCTCACTTTGAAGCTGGACGAGGCCGCGGCCGCGGTTCCAGCGCCCCTCAGCATGCGCCCCGGGCGTAACGAATCTCATCCCGCTGCCATTGGTTGCACCGCCCTATTTGTCGGCGGTCTTTATGTGGCGGCGGCCACTTTCTTTGAGGTTGTGGCGGCTCGCTGGGCGTGCTCACCGGGCTCTTGGTGGGCGTGCCGTTCCTTCTCGCCGGGTGCGCACCGCAGACCGGGACGGTCTCGTCCTCGGTCGAGGCGCCGGACTCCCTTTCCGCCCCTGAAACCCGGCCCGCGCCGGATCGGATCGGTCAGCGAAGAGGCGTCCTCCTTCGGAAGCGCCCGCGTCAGCTTGAAAATGTATTCCGACTGCTGACGCGCCTTCTGATACGCCTCCAGGTCCCGAAAGCTCTGCGCTGCCCCCCATCTGCTCGTGTCGATTGATGAAAGCCCCCACTCAGCCCACAGCCACATAGCTCCCCAAAAGCATACCCCACCAATCCACCACCCCACCAATCTACCCCCCCAAATCACGACGTAAGAAAGGACCGAATCCGCTCCAGAACGCCGCCCCGTTCGATGTCGCCGAGCCACGCCTCAAACCGATCCGGAGAACGGACCACGATGCGGCGGCCCTCCTGGTCGGCCCGCACGTCGGCCGGCAGGTGGCGGCGGAACTCGGCAATCTTCCACGGGCGGATGTCCTCGTCGAACGTCAGGTAGAGATCGTCCTGGCGGCGCTCCATGTCGAACTGGTTGTCGGCGGCGATGCGTTGCCACTCGCGGCGGCCCGGGTCGTAGCGCTGCTCGGCGGGCTCGTCGTGGAGGTAGGGCGGCACGGGGCGGCCGGCCCGCTCGTACAGCTCAAGCAACGCGGCGCGCACCGGGGCCAGCACGTCGGCCTCCATCCAGCGCTCCCCCGGCGGGGCCTCGGTCAGGAGCTGGTGGGCCACCCAGCCAAAGAGGGGGCTCTCGGTCTGGATGATGTCCTGCACCTCCGCCTCGGCCGCGGGCGTGGGATTGAACCGCACGTCCAGCGACAGCATCTTGG
>CAZRPQ010000552.1:0-1965 GCA_964601725.1 uncultured Salinivenus sp.
AACACCCAACCCTCAACACCCAACCCTCAACACCCAACCCTCAACGCGACACCCTACAGGTACGCCGCGATGTAGCGATTCCAGAGCATCAGGACGAGCATGACGAGCCAGAGCAAGTGGCCCACGCCGGTGCCGATGGCCACCTTCTTCCGCGCCGACTCAGCGGCAGCGCTCGCTCCCCCGTCCCCGGTCACGGCGGCCTGAAGCGCATTCCAGCCGGGACGGATCACAAAGAGCTGATCCAGGGTGAGGAGGACGATTAGGGTGACGGAGGTGTGATACAGCGGGCCGTAGGCGGCGAAGTGTCCGCCCGCAATGAAGGCCCCGATCGAAAACAGGAGCGTCAGCACGATGAAGATGTTCATCTGACGCACAGACGATTGGCCGTCCGTTGCGAGTGCCGCCGCCCCCTCGCCCCCGATTTCAGCCACCTTGCGGGCGCGGCCCGCGAGACGAAGCCCCAGCCCAAACCACGCGGCGGCCGTGATGATGTGGAGGACAACGAGGATGCCGAAAAGAGCGTTGAGCATGAAATGGGTGATGGAATCGGTACAACGCTAGTCCAGCCCTCTCACGGGCGGCACGGAGTAGAGTTTTGTCTCCTTTTGCCCCTCTCTTCTGCGGACCCGCCGAACGTACAGGGACGAATCCTGGTTGACAAGCACGGATGCACGTCGAATAGCGTCCCCGCACGTCATGGATGCAAGTACACTCGGACGGGGCCTGGTCTATGTGGGCCTCGGACTCGTCCTTCTGGGCGCCCTCGTCCTGGGGCTTGGTCGGGTCATTGACCTCGGCAGCCTCCCGGGCGACCTCGTCTACGAGGGCAACAATGTGCGCGTCTACGTGCCAATCGCGACCATGATTGTGCTGAGCGTAGTCCTCACTCTGCTCTTGAACCTCGCCCTGCGCCTGTTTCGGTAGGAGCGGCTTCATCCCCGGGCCGCGCCGGGGCCGGTCGGTTCCCAAAACGAACCTTTCGGCCGATCGCACGGCGGATCTTTTCGCCGTGCCATAAATTTCAGAGGGGCCGCCCTCCTTCGCTGTACCGTTCATCTCCCACCCATCCGTGTCGCACCTGCCCTGCCTGCCTTCCCCCCGTCCATCCTTCGTATGCCTCGTGGTCCTCTGCGTGCTTGGCATGGGGATGGGCCTTGGGCCCCACGCGGCGCGGGCCCAGCCGTCCATCACTGGGGAGGAGGTCGACTGTGAGAACGGAACCGCAGACCAGTATCCATGCGAGAACGTGGACCTCCTTTCGTTCCTCTCGATTGCCGACCTGGGCGGGTCCCCCGGCACCCGGGTCAACGACGTCTGGGGCTGGACCGACCCGCAAGACGGGACCGAGTATGCGCTCGTCGGTCGCACCGACGGCGTCGCCTTCGTGGACGTGAGCACGCCCACCGAGCCGGTCTACGTCGGGGAGCTCCCCACCCACTCCCAGCCGAGTTCCTGGCGCGACGTGAAGGCGTACAAGGATCACGCCTTCATCGTGAGCGAGGCCTCCGGGCACGGGATGCAGGTGTTCGACCTTACCCAACTCCGGGACGTGAACCCGGAGGATCAGCCGGTGACCTTCGCCGAGACGGCCCACTACGACGAAATTGAAAGTGCCCATAACATCGTCATTAATACCGAGACGGGCTTCGGCTACATCGTTGGCGGGAATGGGTCGGGCGCGACCTGCGGGGGTGGGCTCCACATGATGAATCTGGAGACGCCGACGACGCCCACCTTCGTCGGATGCTTTGCCGACCCGTCCACGGGGCGTTCCGGAACGGGCTACACCCATGACGCGCAGTGCGTGAACTACGAGGGCCCGGACCAAGACTACCAGGGCCAGGAGGTATGTCTCAACGCCAACGAGACGGCCCTCAATATCGCCGACGTCACGGACAAGGGCGCCCCCACGACGATTGCGAACGCAACCTATCCCCAGATCGGGTACGTGCACCAGGCGTGGCT
>CAZRPQ010000553.1:0-1964 GCA_964601725.1 uncultured Salinivenus sp.
GAGAACACGGCTATTCCGTCAGCATCATCGCCGACCACGGCAACGCGGACAAGCTCAAGAACCCGGACGGCTCCCCCCACACGGCCCACACCACGGCCCTCGTCCCCCACATCATCCTCAAAGACGAGTTCGACGGCCCCGTACAGGACGGCAAGCTGGGCGACGTGGCGCCGACCATTTTGGCCCTCCTCGACGAAGAGGTCCCCGACTCCATGAACGGCAACGTGCTCGTCCCGGCAGAGACGACCGCGTCCGCACGCTAAAATCCCTCTGCGCCTTCACCCCCAGGCCCTCGACCTTCAGGCCCCCGAATTTTCAAATTTTCGATTTTCCCACCTTCAACCTTCCCACCTTCAACTCTACTCAATCGACGGCTCGAAGGGGATCCGGGCCTGCACCGATTCGTCCATTTCGACCACGCGGTCAAACATCTGCTTGTGCCGCCACAGCTCACGCTCCAGGGCATTCATGGTCACCGACCGCCAGACGGATCGGGCCTGCGCCGCGAATTGCTCACTGAACCGCTCAAGCACCGTCTTCGCACGGGGCAGAGCGCGGGTCCGGTGCGGCCCCTCGCCCATGCCTGCCGCCTCTGCGGCCATAGACACGGCATCGACCAGCGAGCCCGTCGTGTCCACCAGACCCACCTCTTTCGCGTCCCGCCCCGACCACACACGGCCCTGCGCCACGTCGTCGACGGCCGACACCGACATGCCGCGCGCATCGGCCACCCGCTGGAGGAAGGTCTGATAGGTCTGGTCGATCGAGGTTCGGAGGACGCGACGCTCGTTCTCGCTCAGGGGCTTGTTGATGGTCCCGAGGTCCGCGTAGGGACTCGTGCGCACCCCGTCGAACGTGATCCCAAGCTTGTCCTCGAAAAACCCTTCGGCGTTTGGAACGATGCCAAACACTCCGATCGAGCCCGTCGTCGTCATCGGGTCCGCCACGATTGAGTCCGCCCCGGCGGCGAGGTAGTAGCCGCCCGACGCCGCCAAGTCGCCCATCGATACGATGACGGGCTTCTCCGCGGCGGTCCGCTTGACGGCGCGCCACATCGCCTCCGACGCCGCGGCACTCCCCCCCGGCGAATTGACGCGCACCACAACCCCCTCCGTCGACGCGCTCGTGCGAGCCGTCTCCAGCGCATCCGCCAAGTCTGTGGAGCCGAGCGACTGGGAACCACTGCCCGGAACCTGATCGTCGGGGGAGCCCGTGACGATGCTGCCCTCGGCGTACACAATGTCGATCCGGCCCGTCCCCGCGGATTGCCCGGCCTCCTCGGCCGGGACCTGCTCGTAGTCGCTCACCGACACCGTCGAGAGGTCGTTCGGCACCGTCGTCTCCACGAGGTCTCGGAACCGGTCTCGCACTTCATCCTCATAGCGAAGGCCGTCGACGAGGCCCTCCTCTGCCGCCGTCGAGGAGCTGAGGAACGCGTCCTCCCGCGCGAGACGATCGAGCGCCTCGACAGATCGTCCGCGCGCCTCGGCAATCGTCGTCAAGAACCGATCATTTGTCGTCTCCAGAAGGGCCGTCAGCTGCTCGCGGTTCGGCTCCGAGAGGTCCGACCGCACGAACGGCTCCCCGGCACTCTTGTACTCGCCCGCCCGAATGAGCTGGGGCTCGATCTTAAGCCGCTCAAGCGCCCCATCAAAAAAGGTAACCGTGTTCCCAAATCCGTTGTACTCAAAAGACGACTGGGGGGCGGTGAATACACTGTCGGCCGCGCTGGCCACGAAGTATCCCTTCTCCGTCATCCCGAACTCGTCGCTGGACGCGATGACAGGCACCCCATTCTCCCGCGCCTCTACCACGGCTTGCCGAATCTCCTCAAGCGTGGCCCACCCGGCCGAGAGGCCCTTCATGCGCAGCCACACCGCCTCGACGCGGTCGTCGGCGCCTGCCTTTCCGAGCGAGGCCTGCAGGTCGCGCAGGTCGTAGCTCGGCCCCTGCCCGAACGCCTG
>CAZRPQ010000554.1:0-1960 GCA_964601725.1 uncultured Salinivenus sp.
GCCCAGGGGCAGGCCGAGGGCGAGGACGCTTCCGCCCGTCAGGATGCCCAGGAGCCGGAAGAGTTGGCGGGAGCGGTCCTGGAGGGCCTCCTCTTTGGCCGCGTCGTCCAGCGACTCGTCCCGCAGCACGTCGAGGGACGCCGTGCTGTGCCGGCCCACCTCGCGGGCCCGTGTCGGTAGATGGAGGCGTTCAATCGTGGCGGCGAAGCCGAGCACGACGAATACGGCGAGCACAAAATTCATCCGCCCGCGGCCGGGTCCTCAGAGGCCTCAGCTGTCGCAGTGGCCGGGTCTTCGTCGTCCTCGCTCATTTTCTGGTACAGCCGCTTGAGCGGGAACCAGATAAAGCCGAAGAGGGAGGCAAGAAGAGCCGCGACGGCCGCGAGCAAGGCTCCGATGCCGGAGATGACACTTCCCGGTCCTCCGTACGCGTGGGCGGCCTCCGGTACGGCCAGAAGGACGAGCCCGAAACTGAGAAGTGCAAGAACAGAGCGAGAGAGTAGCTTCATGACGTGACCTGCGTGGTTGATGCTGTGGTGGTCGAACGAAGTCGTTTGAGGAACAGCGTGGGGGCCGGGAAAGAGACCCTCGTGGCGTCCGGGGGGGCTCGGAGAACTACGATCCGGCGTCCGCCCTGCATGGGTCCCCAATGCCGGGGTGTTCCCATTTTCGCCCACGTCCCCATCCCTCCACCCCCAGGGCGTCGGGATCGCATTGCGCGACGGATGCGGAGGACTGATCACCGTAATATAGCCCCTGCCGACGGAGCGTTGCAACCTGTGCGCGGGGAGACCGGCACGATCGTACGTTAATTTGAAATCGCGGGTGAAGAACGGAGACGCTGCGGCCTCTGCGTCGCGGGACGGGTCCGTCGAGGCACGCCCTCAGAAGCGCGGTCGGCGGACGAATGTTCCGGCGGCCCTCACAACGGGTCCGCCAGTGCCCGCAGCGTCGCCTCGTCAACCCGGTGCCCCCCATCGAACGTGCGGACCGTCACCGGAATGTCGTGAGCCTGGAGGCGACGACGCACCGCGTCCCGGCGCTCCGCGGTGACGTGAGGATCGTCCGTGCCCGCCACGAGCGTCAGGTTCAGGGCGCGGAGCCGGTCGGCGTGGCGGGCCCGGTCGAGGTCGTGCGCCGGCGCCCCGCCCCACAGCACCAGGCGGTCGACGGCCGTGTCCCCCAGCAGGGCCCACCGGCTCGCCGTGGCGGCGCCCTGCGAGAAGCCCAAGACGCAAAGGGACGGGGGCGAGTCGTCCCCGGCGAGGTGGCGGACGGTGGCGTCGAGCGCCCGGACGTAGTCGTTGATCTCCGCCTCCCGCGCCTCGCGGGTCATCCAGGAGGCCCCCACCTGCTCGTGCTGGTCCATGCCGTCTACGTAGAACCGCGAGAGTCCCTCCGGGGCGATCACGCAGCGGTCGGGGGTCGCGACTGGCTCGAACGCCTGAATGAAATCGGCGGCGAGCTGGCCGTAGCCGTGCAGCACCACCCACCACGACGGGGCCGTGTCGGGGGTCCCGAGGGTGGCGTAGCGGGCCGTACGGGCGACCCGATGGGAATGAAGTTCGGGCTGGTCCGACACAGAGTGCGGCGGTGAAGACTGAAGAGCGCATCGAGGACGCCCGAGCTTCAAGACGGAAGCCCGTCCTGGGCCACGGTCTGTTCGAGACGGTCCAGTGCAGCCTCGGCGGAGGGGACGACATGGATCAGGTCGGTCGCAGCCGCCCGGGCGAATCGCCCCTCGCGCAGCTCGTCGAAGAACGAGAGCAGCGTCTCGAAGAAGCCGTCCACGTTGAGCAGGACGATCGGCTGGTCGTGGTAGCCGAGCTGCTTGAGGGTGAGTACCTCCATGAACTCCTCGACGGTGCCGTACCCGCCCGGCAGCACGGCGAAGGCGTCGGCCTGCTGGTACATGATGCGCTTGCGCTCGCGCATCGTGTCGGTCACAATCAACTCGTCG
>CAZRPQ010000555.1:0-1952 GCA_964601725.1 uncultured Salinivenus sp.
TGGAGACGGTGGCCGACGGCGAGGTGATTGCGCATCCGGGCGACATCACCGAGCCCGAGACGGCGACTGGTCTCGTGGAGACGACGGTGGAGGCCTTCGGAGGCCTCGATCACCTGGTCACCAACGCGGGCGGCCCCCCGAGCGGCCCCTTCGTGGACACCACCGACGAGGACTGGTACGAGGCCTATGAGCTGCTCGTAATGAGCACCGTTCGCCTCGTCCGGGCCGCCGAGGAGCCCCTGCGGGCCGACGGGGGCGGCACGATCGTCAACATCACCTCGCGCAGCGTGAAGGAGGCGATCGACTCGCTCGTGCTTTCGAACTCGGTGCGCATGTCCGTCATTGGCCTGGAGAAGACCCTGTCCAAGGAGTGGGCCCCCGAGGTGCGGGCCAACGCCGTGCTGCCGGGGTCCCACGAGACCGCGCGCCTGCGGGAGCTCATCGAACAGGCCGTCGGCCGGGGCGAGTACGACAGCTACGAGGACGGGCTCAACGACTGGGGCAGCAATCCGCTGGGCCGGGTCGGGGATCCGATGGAACTGGGCAACACGGTTGCGTTCCTTTCCTCGCCGATGTCGGGCTACATCAATGGGGCCGCGATTCCCGTAGACGGCGGCTCGTGTGGGTCGAACCTGTAGCGGAGTATGTCGACCCGCGGCGGCTCGATCCCTTCGATCCGTCTGGAAAGATCTCCGCCCCGTTGCATTTGACGGCTGATTTCCGCCCTGTAGTTCAGGCGGCCCTGACTCCCATTCCAACAAGCATTGCACCACGCAGCACGTTATGACAGTCATTGTCACCTACGATCCTCCGCACGACGGGACCGATTTTCACGAGCAAACGCTCTACCACGTGCCGCCCGAGACCGCACGCGAAATCGTTTCGGACTTCGAGGCGTTCCGGTCGAGCGACACTGAAGCTGCGGCCGTCGAGACGTACGCGTATTCCCTGACGGCGGAGCCGTCTGAGGCATCCTCCTCTGAGGACACGTCCGGTGGCGACGACGTCCAGGAGCCGAGTGCGCCCAACCACGGCATCGTGGCGCTTGACTTCCGCAAGATTGCCTCGATTGAAGGGTTCGCCCCCTTGCCGTAGCAAACACCCACCGGCCCCGAGTTCTTTCGGTCGTTCCGGGAAGCGTGACCGCACCGGATCACTGTGCAACGTGCGAGCTCCATGAAATTCGTTCCCTTCGACGACGCCGAGCGCTACGAGCCCGAGGCAGGGTGGCAGCGGGTGGCCCTGGCGGGCAGCGACCGCTTCAGCTTCGAGTGGTTTACAAAGCCGCCCGGCCACAGCTCCCCGGTGCATCACCACGAAAACGAGCAGGTGTGCGTCTGCCTGGAGGGAACGCTCGTCGTGCAGTTTGAGGATGAGCGTGTCGAATTGGGGCCATACGACTCGGTGTGGATCGACTCGAATGAGCCCCACCGCGTCGAGAATGAGGGGAAGGAGACGGCGATTGGGTTGGATGTCTTTGCGCCCGGCCGCTCGTTTGACTTCTGGACCGACCGTGAAACCGGCGATGAGTGACCACGACGCCAAACGCCTCGCCCGATCCAGTCAAGACACGCTCCTGCTGGGCTCGGACGAGGGCTTCGTGCCCTTTTCCAGCGCGGACCCCTCGGCAAACTTGGAAGAGGCCCTGACTCGCGCTGCGGCAGGCACGCTTCCCGCTCCTGGAGAGGCCACGGCGACGCCCGTCGCGACGGAGGGCCTCTCCTTCGCGGCCCCGCTGACCCGACCCGGCAAGATTTGGTGCATCGGCCTGAATTTTCGCGGGCACGCCGACGACCTAGACGAAGACCGGCCCGAGGCCCCCGGAAGCTTCATGAAGCCCGCGACCACCCTCACGGGACCGGGCGGCCCCATCCGGCGCCCGCCGACGGACCTGGCCGAAACGGTGACGGGCGAGGCCGAGCTGGGGATTGTCATCGGGCGAACGTGCAAGG
>CAZRPQ010000556.1:0-1950 GCA_964601725.1 uncultured Salinivenus sp.
AGGCGTTCGACGACATGTCGGCCCGGTTGCGGGACGAGCTCTCCAAAATCCTGGCGGAGCTGAAGCGCGCGGCCCCGCTCTACTCGCCGCGGCAGGTGGCCCACATCGTGAGCGATCCGTCGCTCCCCGCCTTCGTGGGCTACTTCGCCGGGCTCCTCTACAACCAGAACAACGTGGTGGCCGAGGTGTCGCCGGAGACGGTGCGCGAGGAGCGGGCCTACTTCACGGCGCTGGCCGAGATGGTGGGCTACCCTGCGTTCCTCCCCGAGACGCTCCCGCGCGATGCTCGCACGCGTCGGTCGGCGTACAGTTGGGGCCACCTCTGCAGTGGCGGCACCATCGCCAACCTGGAGGCCCTCTGGATCGCCCGCAACATCCGCCTCTACCCGCTGGCCGTGCGCCTCGTGGCCGAGCAGACCGACGACTTTGCGTCGTTTGTCGACCTGGAGGTGACGACGGCCACTGGCGAGCGGGCCGCGCTCCGGCGGCTCTCCACGTGGCGGCTCTCCAACCTGCCCATTGACGCCATTACGGACCTGCACCTGCGCATCAAGGCCACGCTGTCCGACGCCCCGGAGCGGGCACAGACCTTCCAGGAGGCGCTGCCCAGCGTGCGACAGGCCGGCCTCGCCTCGTTCCTGCTCCAGTACAACCGGGCCTTTCCCGACGACCCCGCCCGCCTGCCGACGGTGCTCATCTCGCAGGCCACCCACTACTGCTGGCAGAAAAACATGGATCTGGTGGGCCTGGGGGCCGACGCACTGGAGACCCTTCCGGTCGACCACCGCATCCGGCTCGACACCGACGCCCTGCACGAGCGCCTCCACGAATGCATCCAGAACGAACAGCCGGTCCTCGGGGTCGTCTCCATCGTGGGCACCACCGAGGAGGGCGCCATCGATCCGCTCCACGAGATTGAGGCCGTGCGCGACGACGTGGCAGAGCAGGGGCTCACGTTCTGGCACCACTGCGACGCCGCGTTCGGGGGCTTCTTTGCGTCCATGCTTCCCAAAACAGACGACGGCGACTTCGTGCCGCCCACACAGCTCGACGACGGCCTGGCGGGCCCCGACGGCCTCCTCCCCACCGACGACGTGGAGGCGCTCACCACCCTTGCCGACACCGACTCGATTACGATCGACCCCCACAAGTTCGGCTACGTGCCCTATCCCGCGGGCGCTGTTCTCTTCCGCGACTACCACGTGCGGGACGCCATCGCCTACAAGGCCCCCTACCTCGCCGACGACGACCGGGCGGGCTTCGGGGGCTTCCTGGGGCAGTGGACGCTGGAGGGCTCCCGCCCGGGCGCCGCGGCGGTGAGCTGCTACCTGTCGCAGGCCATGGTGCCCCTCACCCCCGACGCCCACGGCCGCTTCATGCGCAACTGCATCGAAGCGAATCAGGACCTCTTCGAGGCCCTTCAGGACCAGTTCGCCGCGACGGACGCTGAGCTTGCACTGTGCCCCTTCCACCGCCCCGAGACGGTGGCCTTCTGCTTCGTCGTGGCGCCCGACACCGGCATCGAGAGTGTGGCGTCCCTCAACGACTACACGAACCGCATCTGGCAGCAGATGACGGTGGACGGGCGGGAGGACATCAACCAGTACGACTTTCTCCTCTCCCGCACCGAAATCAGCGTGGCCGAGTACGAACACGTCCTCGACGACATGCTGCCGCCGACGGCACTCGGCAAGGCGGTGGAGAACGACGCATCGCTTACCCTGCTCCGGACCTGCCTCATGAACCCGTTCCAGACCGACTGGAACACGGAGGACGGCTCCTTTGCCGAACAGGTGGCCGATTTTCTGTACGACGTGGCGCTGGAGGAGTACGTGGCCCACACGTTTCCGCCCGTGCCGCGGCCCGGCACGGAGCGCCACCCCGTCCTGGTCGTGGAGCAGACGCCCCGGTCCCGACAGCCGTCGGGATTCGCCCGCTACCTGGAGCACG
>CAZRPQ010000557.1:0-1948 GCA_964601725.1 uncultured Salinivenus sp.
CTCCCCGCATCATTCCCTGCCTTCTTCAATCGACACCAACCGCCCCCATGCCAGCGACCGCCCCCCTTGACCGCCCCCAAACCAGCGACGATCTCGACGACGTGCTCGACCGCGCCGAGGCCTACTTCGGGCACCTGCCGAACCTCGTGCGCGTGCTGGCGAGCAATCCCGCCATGTGCCGCACGGTGACCGACTTTCTGATTCAGTCGCTCGGCCCCGGCCGCCTCGACTGGGGCTTCAAAGAGCTCGTCATCCTCAAGACGCTCCGCGCCACGGGAAGCCACTACAGCTACGGCGCCCACGAGCGGATCGCCGCCGAGTTGGGCGTGTCCACCGACAAAATCGGGGACGTCGCCAACTCAATCTGGCAAACGAGCGACCACTTTCCCGACGGAGAGCGCGCGGTCTTTGCCCTGGTCGAACAGATCGACGAGGACGCCAACGACGTCTCCGACGAACTGTGGGACGAGCTCCGCGCGCACTGGGACGACGGGCAACTCCTGGAAGCCAACGCCGTCATCACCACCTTCCTCATGATCGGTCGCGTCGGCGACGCGCTCGGCGTGTCCGATCCGGTGCTGTTTGACCGTCCCCTCCAGGAGGTCATCGCCGAAGCCGAAGCGTGAGGACGCTCTCGGATCGACGGGCCACAACGCGTCGCACGGAATACTTTGCTTTCCTATAATCCCTCCGTCCAGACTGCGGGCACTCCGACCGTGCCCGTCCCCCTTCTCGCTCCTCCCTACACTCGCCCCGGTCCGCCGATGCCCTCTGTCGTAGAACGCATCGACATTCCCGCCCCCGCCGACGCCGTATGGGAAACGGTTCGTGACTTCGGCGCCATTGACGCGTACGTACCGCCCATCACCAACGCCGAGCTTTCCGGAGAGGGCGTGGGTGCCGAGCGCACCCTCACCCTCGCAGATGGCGGTCAGGTCGTTGAACGCCTGGACGCACACGACGATGCGGCCCGCACACTCCGGTATTCGATCGTAGACGGCCCCCTTCCCGTCACAGACTACGAAGGGACGATGTCCGTCGAGGGCCTCGACGACTCGTCGTGCGAAGTCACCTGGGGCTCCGACTTCGACGTGGCGGACGCGCCTGAGAACGAGGTGGTCTCCACGTTCGTGGAGCTCTACGCGGCCGGACTGAAGGGCCTGAAAGAGCAGCACACCAATTCGTGAGGGCCGCCGGAAATTGCCGGCCGGGGTGAACCGCGGTAGGAGACCTAATTGAGACTGGAATGGATCCCTACACGCCGTTCTGTCGGGGCGCCCCGACGATGTGGCACGGCATCCCGTCCCTGCTCAAGGACCAGCCCCGTTCGGAGGGCCTGCCAACCCAGTGAGCGTGCCATTGCAGCCGGGACACCGGTTCGGCAGACGTCCTCCCCCGCCGCTGAGGCCGGTTTTTCTCGCGGATCTCAACAAACCTGTTCCGTTTGGCACCTGCTCCGATCTCACGCCCTGTAACGCCTGCCTTCCGTCGCTACCTAAGAACGCGTATGCATGCTGGCATCGTCTTTGTGACGTAATCGATTGGATTCGCTTGATGCGTACTGCGGCACTGCACGGAGAAACTGCCGAGGACGTGGGCGGTACACGTGCAGTGCTGCGTTGTCATCTGTTTCCTTCCACACAGAACGACCCATCCCTATGGCCGAGAACGCCAACATTACGACCCTGACCGACGACAACTTCGACGAGGAAGTCCTGAACGCCGATGAGCCCGTCCTCGTGGACTTCTGGGCCACCTGGTGCGGTCCCTGCCGCCAGATTGCCCCGATCGTCGAGGAGCTGGCCGACGAGTTTGAGGGCCAGGCCAAGGTCGGCAAGGTCGATGTCGACGAAAACCCGAACACCGCTCAGGAGTACGGCGTGCGCTCCATTCCGACCCTGCTGTTCTTCAAGGACGGCGAGGTGCAGGAACAGGTCGTGGGCGCCGC
>CAZRPQ010000558.1:0-1945 GCA_964601725.1 uncultured Salinivenus sp.
AGCTCTTCGGTGTCCTCGCCGCGATCGACCTCCACCACCGCGGCGTCGGGCGTCTCGCGCCAGTAGAGCACCGGCGCCTGCGTCTCCACCGTAGCACCCTGCGTCTCCGCTGTGTCCAGCAACGCCTGCACTATCGCCCCCACATCCACGGCCCCGCCTTGCGGAACGTAAAGCGCGCCCCGATCGGGACGCACGGCGGGATACCGTTCCTGCACGGCCCCGGGCGACAGCCAGGTGGCGAGGTCCGGGTGCGCGTCAGCGGCCTCCTGAAAGGGCTCGACCTGGTCCGGCTCCACGGCGGGGCGGAGCACCCCGGTGTCGGGAAACAGTTCGGCGGCGTCGGCCTGCTTCAGGATCGTCGGCACGGCGTCGAGCGCCTCGCGGAGGCGCCACACGGGCCGGGCGCGGCGCCCCATGAACGGATTCACGAGCCCCGCTGCGGCGCCGGAGGCCCCGGACGCGGGCTGGTTGGCCTCCAGCACGTGCACGCGGTGGTGGCGGCTGAGCGTGAAGGCCGCGCAGGCTCCTGCCAGCCCGGCCCCCACGATAAGGATGTCGGCGTCGTGCGGCACGGAAGCGAAAACGGGTGAGGAAGTCAGTCGAGCATAACCACACGCGCCGACTGCGCCAGCGTTCGGACATTTTTGGGACGTGCCTCGTTGGTACCATCAGTACTCATTATCACTGGTCTGCACCGCCATGGCTGAGACCCGCACCCCCGAATCCAGCCGCAAAGCTCCTCCGGCGCCTCCCGTGTCTTACGACGAGTTTCTGGAGTGGGCCGACGAGGACACCCGTGCGGAGTGGGTGGACGGGGACATTGTGTTTATGAGCCCCATTTCCGACGCCCACCAGGACATCGTCGAGTTTTTTCTCACGCTCCTGCGACTCCATGTGGAGCATCATGGGGAGGGATGGGTGCGCAGCTCTACGTTCCAGATGAAGCTGGAGGTGATTCCGAGCGGGCGCGAGCCGGACATTGTGTATCTGCGGGAGGAGCACCGGGACCGGATGACCGGCACCTACATCGACGGGCCGGCCGACATGGCCGTGGAAGTCGTCTCGCCCGAGAGTGGCCCCCGGGATCGCGGTGAGAAATTCTACGAGTACGAGGAGGCGGGCGTCCCTGAATACTGGCTGGTCGATCCCCAGCGAGAAGAGCTTGTCGTGTATCGGTTGCAAGAGGGGCGCTACCAGACCGCGTTTGAGGGGCGCGAGGGCCGGATTGGCTCGGTGGTAGCGGACGAGTTTTGGATTGAGGCGGAGTGGCTCTGGCAGGAGGAGCTTCCGCCCATTCTCGATGTTCTTCGTCGGTGGGGGATTATTTGACAGGTTTCTCTGTGCACGTAGAAATCCATCCCAGGCACTCAGGCGCATGACCGAGACCCGCACGCCCGACTCCGGCCGCAAAGCCCCGCCGACGCCCCCGGTCTCCTACGACGAGTTTCTGGAGTGGGCCGACGAAGACGTTCATGCTGAATGGATCAATGGTGAAGTTCGAACGATGCCACCGGCCTCCGCACCCCATCAACGAATCGTTCGCCTTCTGTCTGGAATTCTGAGCACGTGGGTCGAAGAGCGGGAGGCCGGAGAGGTGTTCGTGGCTCCATTCCAGATGAAGCTCGAAGAACGTCCCAGCGGTCGGGAGCCCGATGTGCTGGCTGTGACTGAGTCTCACCTGAATCGTGTGCAAGAAACCCATTTGGAAGGACCGGCCGACGTCGTGTTTGAGGTTGTGTCGGCCGAAAGCGGGCCCCGGGATCGGGGCGACAAGTTTTATGAGTATGAGGCCGCGGGCATCCCGGAGTACTGGATCGTGGATCCGGAGCGGGAGCAGCTTGAAGTGTATCGACTGAGAGAGGGTCGGTACGAAAGTGCCTTCATGGGAGCTGAGGGACGGGTCGAGTCGGACGTACTCGACGGCCTCTGGGTGCGGGCCGAATGG
>CAZRPQ010000559.1:0-1940 GCA_964601725.1 uncultured Salinivenus sp.
GGGTTATTTTCCCCAACCCAGAGTTGAACTCACGGTCCTGCCCCAGGCGACAGGGACGTTCCCGTCCACCTGCCTCCGATGCCAACGGAGCCTCCTTCACTGTGACCGTCGACATGTACCTCTACACGGCCAGTTGTACAGGCATCAGCGTCCTGTTTCCGGACTGGGTCCGCAGGGCGGTATGTTAAAAGCTCAATCTAGCGATGGAGGCTCGGCTGCCTCTGGTCACAGGGCAGATGCACAAAAGCACAGGGGAATGGGGGCGTGGGAGCTGCCTGTCCTCGCACGCTTTCGGGATGGGCCCCCGGCGGTTCGGCCCCGGTACAATAGTGAGAACAGGCCCCCGTCGCGAAGAGGCGACTGCCGTGGACTGGGTCCGTCCAACGACTACGAGGAGATGCTCACGCCCCGAAAAGCAGAATTGCGGATGTACCTTCCCTCTCGTGTCCACGAGCGAAATGGGCCGGAGGCCCCCCTCCACGGTACCGGCACATGGACCATCTCGATGGGGTCGCCGACTCAACGGGACGCTTGTTCGCAGAGGTGTGGATGGATCGCGGGCCGGACGGCCGAGACGCTCGACCTGGACGATCCCGACTGAGGTCGCGTACCGCGGCGCCTCGTATGCGAGAGATGTACGGCGGATCTCCTTGCCTTCGACCCGGATGCCGTGCAAGATCGCGCCCCTTCAGCCATCCCCCCCGGCTTGGCCACAAGGCATGCAGCGGGTCTGGGGGACCGGCACGCAGACGTGGGCGTCAGATGCTCCGGGGCTGCCCCAGGGCGCTGGGGGGGGCACGGGTCCGGCATTCACCGTGGCAATCCAACGCAGCCACCGACGCACATCCGCGACTGGCGGCCCAGATGACGACTCGGTTCAAAGGGCTAGGGTCACATCGGGTACTGGCCCGCGATGTAATTGCGGAGCTGGAGCGCCTCCGACTTGGCAGCCTCCGAAATTTGCTTCATGCAGTCCCGCACCGAGATGATGTCGGCCAGATGACCGTCGTCATCAACGATGGGCAAGTGGCGGCATCGGAGCTCGGTCATCAGGTTCAGGCACTCCTCGAGCTGCTTATCGGTGCCGACCGTGGCAACGTCCTCCGTCATCACTTCTCGGACCTCCGTCTCATCCGAGGAGCGGCCCTTCAGGGCGATGTTGCGCATGTAGTCGCGCTCTGTGAAAATGCCGGCGATCTCGTCCCCCTCCATCACCACAATGGACCCGATATCGTGGTCTGCCATGCGGTCGATGCATTCGTACACCGTGTCCGAGGGCGCGGCCGTGAGGACGTCGGCGTCCTCCATGAGGGTTCCCTTTGTCCGTAGAACGTCTTTCACTCGCGTGTCGACGATTTCCTCGCGTGTATCCATCTGCCGTGCGAAATGCTGTCTGAAAGGTCAAGTCGAAGGGGCTCGTGCGGGACGAGAGATAGGGGAAGTCCGAAATGCCATCTGAATGGCACGTCCGATTCGCACCAGTAACATCTCTGATCGTCCTCGCGCCTGTTCTGGTTCCTGTGGCGGACAAAACGTAACGTCTCCACGACGCTTTGGAATTCCTCGTGTCAGGCCCAGTTCCTCGGCGGAGCGAGGACGGAGGCCGGCCAAAAAGAAAATGCCCAACCGGCCGATGCGTCCGGTTGGGCAGACAGCGCCGCACCCGATTGCATGTCATGGGTGGACGGAGGCCCCCAGGGTCCAGGGAGACCGGGGGGGATGGGAGGAGAGAGTTCTCCGTTACTGAATTTCGATCTGACGGCGCGTGCTCTCCTCCGTCTTCGGCACGGTGATCGTCAGCACGCCGCCGTCGTAGGTGGCCTCGATGTTCTCCTCATCCACGGCGCTCGGAAGCGTGAACGAGCGGTGGAAGGTGCCGAAGGCCCGCTCCACGCGGACGAACTCCTCGCTCTCGTCCGTGCGCTCGCTGGTGCGCTCGC
>CAZRPQ010000560.1:0-1933 GCA_964601725.1 uncultured Salinivenus sp.
TCGGCGAGGTCGGCGAGGGCCACGCCGAACTGGCGCTTCAACTGTTCGGCCTGGTCGCGCATGACGCCGAGGCCCTTGCGGATGTCGTCGGTCACCTTGTCGCCGGCCACCGCGATGACGGCCGTGTGGCGAATGGTGTGGTCCTCGAACACGGCGATGTCGGTGGTGCCGCCGCCGATGTCGATGAGGGCCACGCCCACCTCTTTCTCGTCCTCGTGCAGGACGCTGAACGAGGAGGCGAGCGGCTCCAGGACGAGGTCCGACACCTCGAAGCCGGCCTTCTCGATGCAGCGGTAGATGTTTTTGGCGGCCGAGACCAGCCCGGTGATGATGTGCACATCCCCCTCCAGGCGCACCCCGCTCATGCCCACGGGGTCGGCCACGCCGTCCTGCCCGTCCACGATAAACTCCTGCGGAATGACGTGCAGGATCTCGCGGTCGGCAGGCAGGGCCACGTGCGTCGTGTCTTCGAGGAGGCGCTGCACGTCGTTTTGGGTAATCTCGCTGGCGTTGATCGTGACGACCCCGCGCGTCTGAAAGCTTTGCACATGGTCGCCCGCGATGCCGACGATGACGTTTTCCACCTCCACCCCGGCGGCCCGCTCGGCCTCCTCGATCGCCTCGCGAATGGCCGCGACGGTGCGGTCGATGTTGACGACGACCCCGCGGTTGAGGCCGTCGGAGGGGGCCATGCCCACCCCGAGGATGTTCACGCGGTCGATCTCATCCTTGCCGGCGACGACGGCGCACACCTTGGTCGTGCCGATGTCGACTCCTACGACGATGTTGTCATTCATGGCTGGGCTGGGGGTCAATTTGGGAGGGGCGGGAGGAGTGACATGTGAGGAATGATGCGGGAGGCGTGACGGCCTCGTGCTCGTCCCATCTCACACGTCACGGTTCACGAATCACGCTGCACAGGGCATCGGTCGGGAATGGTCGGGGGCAGACTGCATCATAGGGGGCTCGCTTCACCAGTCGGCTGCTTGCGGGTGACGATCTGTCCGTCGAACCGGAGGTCGATTTCTCCGATCGGGGCGTTCGGGCCCGACGAGGATTGGGAGAGCACCTGCCGCGTAAAGGCACGGAGCGCCTGCAGCTTGCGCGGCAGGTCGCCGGTGCCGAGGCGTACGGGAATCGCGCCGTGCGCGCTGATGGGCCTCGTCACGAGACGCACCGTGCCGTCCGGCTGCACCTCGATCTCGGCCACGAGGTCGGTCGTCTTCGCGTCGGCTTCGGGGAGGGCCGTGAGCACGCGTCGCAGCGAGGGCGGGCTCTGCGCGCTGTCGGGCCGCGTCCGGGGCCGTTCGGCGTCGAGCCCGCGCACGAGCGGCACGTCGTATCCGGTGCTGTCGGGCAGGGGCATCGCGTAGCCGGCGCGGTCGAGGTAGTAGGCCGGGCGCCCCTGCGGATCGACCGCGAGGGCCGCGGGCGTCCGCTCCGTCACCGCAATGGCGAGGGTGCCGTACATCCAGTGTGGGGTCGCCGTGGCCTCTTTGATCCACGAGTGGCGCGTGACCCGGTCGGCGACGAGGGTCGGATCGACCTCGGTCATCACAGCGCCACTGTCCACCTGAGCGAGGCGGCGCACCGTGTCGGGCGGGGCGTGCTGCGTGCCGGTCACAGCCACGCGATCCACCGTCGCGCTCGCCCGCCACTGCCAGCCCAGCACGCCGAGCGCCCCGATGCCCGCCACGAGGAGGGCGATCCCCGCGAGGCGGAGGGCGCGGCGGCGGAATGTGGAAGTTGATTCAGATGTCATTTGAGACCCATCGAAGCAATGTGACTCTAGGTAGGTGCGGCTCTTATTTCGTGTCGCGTATTGCGTAATGCGTATTGCGTAAGGCGTCCATCTGTACCGAAATACGCAATACGAAATACGCAATACGCTTTAGTCAGCAATTCCCGTCTTTTTATCTGCGAGTAATTCCAC
>CAZRPQ010000561.1:0-1926 GCA_964601725.1 uncultured Salinivenus sp.
ACCGACACGCCGACCTGGGAGGGCACCGACATTCCTAGCGAGCGGTTCATGGCCCCGGCGGACGTGGCGCGGTCCGTCGTCGACGCCTATCACCTCTCCGACCGCACCGTGCTTGAAGAGATTCTCCTCCGCCCGCAGGAGGGAGATGTGTAACTCGCTTCCCGAGAGACTTTTCCCGCGCTCCTTCGCCAGGGGCTTAGCGGTGTCTTTCAGCTCCTCATCGATGCGCAACGTCAGCTCAGACTTCATGGCCCATGGAGTGATTGGGGCTTTTATCACGGACGGTAGACGCACATGAAAACCGGGGTCTGGTTTCTCATCATGGGCTGTCTGAAAGTCGCTCCTCCGGCAGCCACGCCCACTTCAGCGTGCCGGAGACGAGTGTCGTGTCGTCGTCGGGTGCCGTCAGCGTCACGTCCACCTCAATTTGGCCGAGGGGACGCGACTGAATCTGTGCTCCCTCGTCGTTGGTGAGGGTCGCCTCGGCCCGCACCGCGCTCCGGGCAAACTCATCGAAGGACACGTCCATCGTGCGCAGCAGGGGCGACGACCCGTCCGGTACGTTGAGGGCCACGACGAGCCCCGTTGCCGTTTCGGCCAGCAGGGCGAGCGCCGCGGCGTGCAGCCCCTCGAGGTGGTTCCGCAGGCGCTGCTCGTTGTCGAGACGAACGGCTACGCGACGCGGCCGGTAGGCCTCTACGAAGCATCCGGCGGTGTCGACGAACGGGATGGTCTCCCCAACGGCCTTCGTGACGAGGGGCCGACGGAGGCGCGGGGGTACCTCTGCGTACCGGTCGGCAATGCGGACGAACGGATTGGAGGAGGGCATGGCACAGAACTGAAGGGTCAAAAGAATCGGTGGGAGGCGATCGAACGTGCTCGGCCGACCGTGATTCCTGTGTAACACGAAGCAGGCCGATCTACACTGTTAGGCCGGACGGTTGGCGCCGTCCGCGACGCAGGGTCAACGGGCCGCTCGTTTCCGACAGCCGTCGGCACGGGTGGCCCGTTTTTTGCTTCGCTAAAGGGTAGACGGTCTTCTGCTGCTGCCCCTTCGTTGCCAAGGATTTCCAAATAGGTGCGGCGCGGTAGAGAACGTATCAGACCTCGGCTCGTAAGGGCCATCCGTTATTCTTCGTCTGTCCCCAGGACCTCCGCCACTCACGCGGACTCTTCCGCCATGTCCAGCCCATCCCTCACCGAAACTGCTCTTGAGGAACTGGAGCGTCTTATTGTTGAGAAGATGCCGATCACGCAGCATCTTGAGTTCGAACTTGCGGAGGACGAGCAGGGGCGCCTGCGAGCCTCGGCCCCCTTGCAACCCAACGCCAACCACATGGGTAGTGCGTTCGGCGGGAGCCTCAGCATGCTCGCGACGGTCACCGGCTGGGCGATGATGCATCAGGTCGTGCAGGATGCGATGCAGGACGCGATGGAGGACATGCGGCACCGGGTGGAGGTGATGATTCAGGAGAGCGACATCGAATACCTGCGCCCCGTCTACGAGAACATCTCCGTCGTCTGCGAGCCGCCGGACGAGGACGCCCAGGAGCGGTTCCAGGAGATGCTCGATCGATGGGGCCGCGCGCGGCTCGACCTCGAGTGCAAAATCAACGCGGCCGGCGAGCGAGCCGTCACCTTCATCGGTCGCTACGTGGCCCTGGCTCAGGGTGCCGAGCAGGGGGATGGAGCCGCCACCCCCCCACTCAGCATGGAGCGAGGAGATAACTCCGACGCGTAGCCCTACAACATCTCCTCGTACATGCGGTACGGCGGCTCGGTCATGCCCAGTTCTTCGTACGCCTCCCGGGCCGCCGCATTGTCCCGCTCCACGTAAAGCCGGAGCCCGCACACGTCCGGCGCATTGCGGGCTCGCCGTCGAACGTCGCGGTGGAGCGTCGTGTAGACGCCCGTCCGCCGGTCCTT
>CAZRPQ010000562.1:0-1925 GCA_964601725.1 uncultured Salinivenus sp.
GACATCGTCGACGAATTTTCGGCGGTGGCGTCGTGAGCCGGGGCCCGCACAGAACGGGTGCTCACCGCCGGGCTCCCCCCCAGAATTCTCGCCGCGCAGGCCTGTCGTCTTGTCCCTGAACACAGTCTCTCTACGCATCCAGTGAGCCGCTTTCTGTCGTTCCCGCGCCACGGCTGGGTGGGGCTGGTCCTCATTGCCGTCGCGTGGCCGCTCAACTGGGGCCTCGGGATCGAGGGACCACGCGCGCATGTGCTCTTCTTTCCGCTCTGGATGGGCTACGTCCTCGTGGTCGACGCGATGGTGAAGCGGCGCCGCGGCACGTCGATCCTGACGCGAAGCCGGCTCGACTTCGCCGGGCTGTTTCTTGCGTCCGCACCGGCGTGGTGGCTCTTCGAGATCCTCAACGAACGAACGCAGAACTGGATCTACGTGGGGGCCGAGCAGGTCGGCGACCTGAAGTACAACCTCCTGGCGACGATCGCCTTCTCGACGGTGATGCCCGCGGTTTTCGAAACCGCCGAGTGGGTCCGCTCCCTCGACTGGGCCGAGCGCTTCACGGACGGGCCCACGCTGCGCCCGACCCGGGGCCTGATCGGGTCGTTCGTCGGCATCGGGGTCGCCATGCTCGCCCTGCTCCTCGTCTGGCCCACCTACTTTTATCCGTTTCTGTGGGGCTGGGCCTTCTTCCTGACCGTGTCTCTGAACCACGGCCTCGGCCGGCACACGCTCCTCGACGACACGGCCGAGGGCAACTGGCGCCCGATCGTCTCGCTCGCCCTCGGAACCCTCATCTGTGGGTTCTTCTGGGAGCTGTGGAACGTGTACGCCTATCCCAAATGGGTCTACGACGCCCCGGGCGTCAATTTCTGGCACGTCTTCGAGATGCCCCTGCTCGGCTACATCGGCTACCTGCCGTTCGGGCTCGAGGTGCATGCCCTCGCGCATCTTCTCTTTCCCCGTCGTCCCCGGCTGCAGCTCTGAGGCAGCGCGACGCCCCTCGGCTCGCCACAAACACTCTGAGTCGGGGTCCGCTCAGGGGCGCTCGTCGAGACCTGAGAGAAAACGGGACACTTTTCCCACGGGTCCCCTCGCGGGGTCGAGGGCGGTTCGGTCGGAGGCGCTCCCCCAAACGCTGAACCTCGGCCATCACTGCGAGGACCGTCACTGCTCAGATCCCGGTCTAGAATCCACTTCGGTCCCCGCGCGTTAAAAAGGCGACAGGTTCGTTGCATCGTTCAGCAGGGATCCCTCGACTGATGTCTCTGCGGCGTCGACTGGGCGTTCCGGCGATCGTGCTTGCTGGTTTGATGTGTGTACTGGGGGGCTGTGACCTTGTGGGGGAGGAGGAGCCCCCCAGGCTGCTCCTCGGTGCCTGGCAGACCGAGAATCTCTCTGTCGACGGGGTGTCGGTTAAGGCCCAACTCAATGCGCAGTACGATCGGTTTGTGCTCACGCTTCGGGAAGGGGCGGAGGGCGGAGAGTTTTTCACGATGGTCGGTCGGACGGACGGAGCCGAGGAGGACCTGTTCGTGCAGGGAACCTTCGAGGTCGACAGCGACGAGGAACTGACACTGTTTCCCGACAAGAGGCCTCAGGTCGAGTTTGACTACGCGGTGCCCGATTCTTCCCGACCGGACCTGCGTCTGAGCGCGGAGGAGGGAGCGAGTGAAGATCGCTTTCTGAAGCTAATCCGACTTCCCATCCAAGGAGCCGTGGATCGGGTTGAGATGCATCTCTCGAAAGGGGGCTCTGATTCCGCAACGGTCGGGGCCGTCTCTCCTGCGGACCGCCGATGAACGCCGAGAAACAGCCGTCCGCGGCGCTGGGAGCGAGGCGACCGAGTACTCTCCGGGGGGTTCGCCGTCAGCCGTCTTTCCCGAGGGGGGCGCACCTCGGAGATGCCAGCTCACAGACTTGAAATGCTA
>CAZRPQ010000563.1:0-1921 GCA_964601725.1 uncultured Salinivenus sp.
CGATCTCGTCCTCAGGGATCGTGTCCACCACCTCGCCGTGCTTGAAGAAGTGCGCACGGTTCCGGCCCAGCGACACGCCGAGGTCGGCGCCCTCGGCCTCCCCGGGCCCGTTCACGGCGCAGCCCATGAGGGCCACGTCGAGGTTCTTGTCGAAGCTCTTTTCGGCCACGGCCTCCTCCACCTCCTCCACGACCGAGAAGAGATCGCCCACCAGCCGGCCGCACGTGGGGCACGCGATGATGTTGACCCCGGGCCGCCCAATGCCCAGCGACTTGAGAATGCGGTGGCCCACCTTCACCTCCTCCACCGGGTCGGCGGCCAGGGAGACGCGGATCGTGTCGCCAATGCCGTCGGCCAACAGCGCGCCGATCCCGATCGAGCTCTTGACGGTGCCGGTGTCGAGGGTTCCGCTTTCCGTCACCCCCAGGTGCAGCGGATAGTCCGTCTCCTCGGCCACCTTGCGGTAGGCCTGGATCATCATGTAGGGGTCGGAGTGCTTCACCGAGATGACGATGTCCTCGAAATCGTTGCGGGTGCACACCTCCACATGGCGCATGGCACTCTCGTAGAGGGCCTCCGGCTTGGGGTACCCGTGCTTCTCCAGAATGTCCTCCTCCAGCGACCCGGAGTTGACGCCGATGCGGATGGGAATGCCCGCGTCCCTGGCGGCCTCCAGCACCTCGCGCTCCCACTTGCGCTTCCCGATGTTGCCGGGGTTAATCCGCACCTTGTCGATGCCCGCCTCGATGGCCTTGAGGGCGTACTGGTAGTTGAAGTGGATGTCGGCCACGATGGGGACGGACGCGCCCTGCACGATGTCCGCGAGGGCGTCGGCGTCTTCGGGGCGCGGAACGGCCACGCGCACGATGTCGGCCCCAGCCTCCGCCACCCGCCCGATCTCCTCGAGCGTCGTCTCCACCTCGTGTGTTTTCGAGACCGTCATGGTTTGGACCGAGACCGGCGCGTCACCGCCAATTTGGACGTCACCAACCTGAACGGGGCGAGACGAGCGGCGAGGACGTTCCATAGGGCGAAGCGGACTTGATGACGAAGTGTGAGTTCGAGTTTCTACTGCGTATTTCGTATTGCGTATCCCGTTGTTTTTTGATGCCTTACGCAATATGCATCACACAAAACGCTGCAAACAAAACCGCCTGCACACCAGCGCTCTTCGGCTGCAAGCGGAAACGGTTCCTGGACTGCTCGGGCTCCCTACAGCGACGGTGTCCCATCTCCATGTCCTGAGCACTTCTGAAACCATCCACAATCAACAACCAGCCAGCTCACGACTCACTCGCCTCGTAAAGAATGCGCTTCTCCTCGTCGCTGAGCGACTCGTATCCCTCCTCGCTAATCTTGTCGAGGATGCGGTCCACCTTCGTCGACCGATTGTCCGGGCTCTTGGCGGGGGCACCATCTGAGGACGAGGCCGGACGCGATCGAGAGCCTGCCCCAGACTCCTCCTCTCCCGTGCCGCCGCTGAACAGGCCCTTGAGGCGCTCAAACAGGGTCGGCACGCGCGGCGACGCGCGGCGAGACCCCCCGCCTCCGAACAGCGAACCTACGAGCGGCAGGGTGCTCAGGGCCCCCTGCTGATGCTTGGCGTAGAGGAAGCCGGTGAGGGCGCCGCCCCAGTGGGCCGCCACGGCCGTCTGGCCGTCCGGCCGCAGGGCCATCAGCGCGTCAATGACCAAAAACCCGATCACGACCCACAGCAGCGGCACAATTCCGAAGAAGAGCAGCCGGATCTGCTTGTAGGGATACATAATCGCCACGGTCGTCAGCACGCCGAGCACCGAGGCCGAGGCCCCAAGCACCGGAATGCTCCGGCCGCCGACCATGCCCCCCGCGATGCTGGGCGCGACGGGGCTGAGGAGCAGGCAAATCAGTGCTCCCCCAATGGCCGTCGTCAGGTACACGG
>CAZRPQ010000564.1:0-1918 GCA_964601725.1 uncultured Salinivenus sp.
ACGTCGTGCTCGTCGGCCCCAGCGAGGCAGTGCAGACGGCCCACGACCTCTTTTCAACGCAAACGGACGCTGCGACGTGACGGGCTGCGCCCGCCTGCTCCTGGCGAATGCGAGCAGGCGCCCGAAATCACGGGGCGTTCGACGGAGCGGGTCGCTCAAACGTCATCCGCTCGTCGGGCACCGCTGGCCCAGTGACCACGATGCTGTCGTCATACGCAACGATATCCGTCCGGGAACTGGCAAGGGCCGACGACATGGTCGGCTTCATCGAAAACGGCACGACCAGGCGGGGGCCGTCTTCTCCCTCCGGATGGATAAGCAATTCGTGCGTGCTTCCGACGGGATACTTCTCGAAGTCGTTCGTGAGGAAGCCGCCTTCTAGAGAGACCGGCTGCCAGCGGCTAGATTTCGGCGACTCGACGAGGAACTGGTCCGAGGGCGCCCGCTGGTCGGTCTTATCTTCGAAGCCGACATTGAGCAGGATCGACCGATCGGCCGTTTGCTCGTTTTGCTCGGCAGGCGCGTCATTGGAAGCCTCGTCGGTCCCGCAGCCAATCGGGCCGAGGCCGATGGCAACCGTGCCAAGCGCGAGAGCGAGCGGAACGAGCAGGGAGCGAACAGGAGAGCGACGGGTTGCAGTTGCGGGCATGGATGGATCCGGTGCTGTTGCGATGAGGAAAAGGGGACGGAAGAAGGAAATCAGGGACGTGTGTCCGGCAGTGCGAGCGTGTCGGACGAGACGTCGAGCGCCGGAATGCGATCCTCACGCAGCACGCGATCACCGCCGCGGTCGTGGTACTCGGTGGTCGACAACGTAATCGATTGCTTTGGGCTCGTGTTGCGAAGACTGAGGGTGGTGGGGAGGTTTATGTCCCCGTGTCTCGGATGCAGATGTGGGAACAGGTCGGCACGTAGGGCATCGGGCTGTGCACGAGCTTGGAGGCCGTGTCACTCCCTGGCGGGGACGCTGCGGCCATTGAGGGATCATCGAGGCGAAAGGGGGCGGCTGTACGTTCGGCATGGTTGACCGGCGAGAGTAGACGCAGGAATCCTCTGGAGTCTGTCCGGATCAAATAGGGACGTATCTGCTAGGAAGAAGAACCGAGGAGTTCGCCCCAGGCTTCTGCAACCCGCGCTCGGAATCGCAGGACCAGACCGAGTGCACAGACCCTTTTCCTCCATGCCGTCGCCGAATCGTCGATGGGCCATTCCCCTCCTGATTCCCCTCCTCGTCGGAACGCTCTGCTCGTGTGGGCCCTCTGAACGGGAACCGAACGTCGAACCGCCTGCTTCTTACATCGACAGCTTGCCGGCGGCTCCGTCTCCATCCACGGGCCAGGGCGCGCCCACCAAACGCGTCCGGAGCCAGACGCTGTACGTGCCCGCCTACTCCCACATCTACACCCGGAACGCCCAGCGGTCGATGAACCTGGCCACCACCCTGAGCGTGCGGAACACGAGCCCGAACGTGCCGCTCACCCTCTCAATCATCGATTACTACGACAGCCATGGCGAGCACGTGCGTGCCTACCTCGACACGAGCCGCACTCTGGAGCCCCTATCCTCGACCTACACTGTGGTGGATACGGACGAGATCCGGGGCGGCGTGGGGGCAAACTTTATCCTCCGATGGCACGCAGACAGGCCGGTGTCGCCGCCGGTCGTAGAGACGGTGATGATCACGGACGCCAACACGCAGGGCATCTCGTTTCGGTCCACGGCCCGCGTGCTGCAGGAAGACCGTGCGGATTCGTCGTCGACCGACCGCTGATACGCGGGAGCATGCGCGAATCCCTGCTCCACTCCTTCAGTGGTCTCCGCGGGAGCAGTCGTCGATCAAGCATGTGCCTAGAAGAGGACGTTATCACCGCCTCTGATCTGGACGTGAGCGGTGCTATTTATCGGAGGTAATGCTCCT
>CAZRPQ010000565.1:0-1917 GCA_964601725.1 uncultured Salinivenus sp.
CTAGACTGGCTGCGCTCGGCAACGGAGCATGTACTTTCGATCTGGTAGGGCCACTACCGGCCCCTGAGTGCGCTGGCCGCAGCGGGCGGAAATGGATGGCACAGTTCGTGTCGACCTTTTCTGAGCCGGCGCCAGGCAGGGTCGGTGACGTGTTGGGACAGAGTCGGAGTGTGCGTGTGCGTCCAGCGATCGATCGTAAGTTCTGAGCGGACTCCCTGCTTCCAGGGCGCGGGACCAATTGCCCGATCTTCCGGGCTTCCTCGAAAGACCGTTCCTTCTTTCCTCCCATTCGCACCGCCCAACGCCCAACCCTCAACGCTCAACCCCCAACGCTCAACCCTACCCGTCCAACGTTCGGTCGAGATTGTAGGCCGAGCTGATGAGGGCCAGGTGCGTAAACGCCTGTGGAAAGTTGCCGAGCGCCTCCCCGTGGGTACCGGTCTCCTCGGCGTAGAGGCCCAGGTGGTTGGCGTAGCCGAGCATCTGCTCGAAGACGAGGCGCGCGTCCTCCAGCCGCTCCGGCTCGGCCTCGCTGGCGCGGGTGAGCGCCTCCACGAGCCAGAAGGTGCAGATGTTGAACGTCCCCTCCTCCCCTTCGAGGCCGTCGTGCGTCTCGCCGAGGTTGTAGCGGTAGACGAGCCCGTTGGAGACGAGTCCGCCCTGATCGGGCGACTGGAGCGTCGCGTCGAGCGTCTGGAGCAGCCGCTCGTCGCCCGGCGAGATGAACCGCACGAGCGGCATCATGAGGGTCGATGCGTCGAGGGCCGTGCCGCCAAACTGCTGGGTAAACGCCTGCCGGTCGGCGCTCCACCCCTTCTCCATGATCGCTTCGTAGATCTCGTCGCGACACTGCTCCCACTCGATCTGTGGGGCCGGGAGGGACCGTTTTCGGGAGAGGCGGAGCGCCCGGTCGACGGCCACCCAGCACATGAGCTTCGAGTAGACGAACTGCTGCTGCCCCCCGCGCACCTCCCACACGCCCTCGTCGGCCCGGTGCCAGTGGTCGCAGACCCAGCTCACGAACCGGCGCACCGAACGCCACGTCTCGTAGGAGACCGGCACCCCGTACTTGTCGTGCAGGTAGACCGCATCGATCAGCTCCCCGTAGATGTCGAGCTGAAGCTGGTCGTAGGCCCCGTTGCCGACGCGAACGGGCGCCGATCCGCGATACCCCTCGAGGTGATCCAGCGTCTCCTCGGTCAGGTCCGTCTCCCCGCCGATGCCATACATGATCTGCAGCGGTCCCTCCCCCGCGGCGGTCTGCTCAACGAGGCCGGAGAGAAAGTCGATGAAGGCGCGAGCCTCGTCGGTGAAGCCGATGCGCAGGAACGCGTACAGCGTAAAGGCCGCGTCGCGGATCCAGGTGTAGCGGTAGTCCCAGTTGCGCACCCCGCCGACGTCTTCCGGCAGGCTGCAGGTGGGCGCCGCCACGATGGCCCCCGTCGGCTCGTAGGTCAAAAGCTTGAGCACCAGGGCCGATCGGCGCACCTCCTCGCGCCAGCGGCCGGTGTAGGTGCACTGGCTGAGCCAATCGCGCCAGTACTGTACCGTATCGCGGAAGGCAGCTTCAGCCTCGTCGCCCCCCAGGGTGGGCGCGCACCCCTCGCCGGGATCGATGTCGCGGAGAAGCAGGGTCGTGCTCTCCCCCTCCCGCAGCGTCACGTCCGCCGCCACCCCGTCGCCGTCCCGCTGCAGGTCGACCTCCGTCGACAGACTGAGCGCCTGGTCGGCGCCCCGGAAGCAGACCCCTCGCCCCGTCAGGTCGGTTTCGTGATCCGCCCGCGCGTAGTCGAAGGCCGGCCGGCACTCCACCCGGAACGTGACGGTGCCGCGCACCGCCCGCACCATGCGGATGATCTGTCGCCGGTCCGCGTCGGAGGCGCGTCCGGCGACGGGCATGAAGTCGCGCACCTCCCC
>CAZRPQ010000566.1:0-1911 GCA_964601725.1 uncultured Salinivenus sp.
ACCTGCCGCTGGCCCAGTCGACCGTCTCCCAGCACCTGAAGGCGCTGAAGGAGGCGGGGCTCATCCGCGGGACCGTCGAGGGACGATCGACCTGCTACTGCCTCGACCCGGAGGCCATGCAGGCCCTCGACGACGGCCTGGGCGACTTCTTCGACGGGCTGTCGCTCTCGCAAACCTCTCAAAACTGCTGTTGACGATTATGGCATCCGCTGACCGTTCCGCCGACGACCTCAAATCCACCGTCCGCGCCAAGTATGCGGCCCTTGCCACCGACGGCGATTCGTGCTGCGGCGCGTCCGGATGCGGCGAGACAGGCCTCGACGTGGACATGAGCGACGACTACAGTGAGGCCATTGCCGCCGACGCCGACCTCGATCTCGGCTGCGGCCGTCCCACCGACCACGCCGACCTCCAGTCGGGCGAGCGCGTGCTCGACCTCGGGTCCGGCGCCGGGATGGATGCCTTCGTGGCGCGACGCGACGTGGGGCCCGAGGGGCACGTCCACGGCGTCGACCTGGCCGAGGAGATGGTGGAGAAGGCGCGGGCGAATGCCGCCGAGATGGACTACGACAATGTCACCTTCGAGGTCGGAGACATCGAGGCCCTGCCGGTTGAGGATGACACGTTCGACGTCATCCTTAGCAACTGTGTGCTCAATCTGGTGCCGGACAAGCGGGCGGCCTTCCGCCAGATGCATCGCGCCCTGCGGCCCGGGGGGCGGTTTTCGGTGTCCGACATTGTGCACGATGGCACGCTGCCCAGCGGGCTGCGCGAGGCGGCCGAACTGCATGTGGGCTGCGTGGCGGGGGCGATGGAGCGGGACGCGTATCTGGACCGGCTCCGCGAGGTGGGCTTCACGGACGTGCGGGTCGCCACCGAAAAGACCATCTCGCTCCCGGACGACCTCCTGGCCGAGCACCTAGATGGCGATCGCGTGTCGGATGTCCGCGCGGGCGATGCTGGGCTACAGAGCATCACCGTGGTGGGCCGCCGGCCGGACCCCGACGAATCGTAGCGTCCCCACTCCGCCCTCATTCCAGCTTTTTTTCGGACAGACCACTCCTCCATGGCTGAGCAACCGACGACCGCAGACGAGCAGACGTCCCTTTCCTCCGATTCTGTCCCCTCCGGTAATGGACACGTCGAGAACGGTTCGGCCGACGCCATCAAAGCCACCGCCGAGAAGGCCCAGCAGGACCTCGGGGTCTTTGAACGCTACCTGAGCCTGTGGGTGGCCCTCTGTATCGCCGTCGGCGTGGCGATCGGGCAACTGATTCCGGCAGTGCCCAACGTGCTTGGTGAGATGGAGGTGGCGCAGGTCAACTTGCCGATCGCCGTGCTCATCTGGGCGATGATCTACCCGATGATGGTGCAGGTCGACTTTCGGAGCATCCTCGGCGTGCGGCGCCACCCGAAAGGCATCACCGTGACGCTCGTGGTGAACTGGCTCGTCAAGCCGTTCACCATGTTCGGCTTCGCGTGGCTTTTTCTGAAAGGCGTCTTCGGCCCGTTCATCGAGCCAGGCGTCGCGAGCGAGTACGTGGCCGGGGCCATCCTGCTGGGCGCCGCCCCCTGTACGGCGATGGTGTTCGTGTGGAGCTACCTCACGGACGGCGACCCAGCCTACACGCTCGTGCAGGTGTCCATCAACGACCTCATCATGCTGGTGGCCTTTGCGCCGATCGTCGCCTTCCTGCTGGGGCTCAGTGACGTGATCGTGCCGTGGGACACGCTGCTGCTGTCGGTGGGACTCTACATCGTGATTCCGCTGGCGGCGGGCGCCCTCTCGCGCACCTGGATCCTCCGCACGAAGGGGGAGGAGTGGTTCGACAACGTCTTCCTGGAGCGGCTCGGGCCGGTGACGATGATCGGCCTGCTGCTGACCCTGGTGCTGCTGTTTTCCTTCCAGGG
>CAZRPQ010000567.1:0-1910 GCA_964601725.1 uncultured Salinivenus sp.
TCGTCGAGACGAAGCCCGCAGGTGGCCTTGAACCACTGCCGCTCTTCCTCCACGATGCTAACCGCTGCCCCCTGCACACCGAAGACCTGCTGGGCCACTTCGGCAATCCGGTCGAAGGCAACCTCCGGTTCGGTGTCGAGAATGTTGAGCCGGTCGACCGCGTCGAGCCGCTCGGGCTCGTCGGTCGGGACGGGGAAGGGCATGCCAAGACGCTCAGAAAATGGAACAAATCTACAATATCCAAACCGGTACCGGACGGCAGAGTTGGGGGAAAATCCAGAAATCCTTGTACCGAATTCGGTCCTGCTCCGCTCCGTCGGACGCTTGCCATTTCACCGAACCGCCGCGGTGTGATCAGAGAGGTGCAGTCCCCAGGCCCTGTCGTCTTCTGTGAAGAGGAGGGAGAGGGCTTTTCCCAGTTGGGGTGGGGGTGAGAGAGGTGTGCAGGTTCGTCACCCGGCTTTCGTCATTGCTTTGGCGACGTTCGGCGGCCATGACACCAAAAGAGAAACCAGGGCGCGGCTCTGGCCGGGAAGGGAGGAGAGCAGGGTTGATCCTCTTCACTGCACCAGGAGCCCTTGCCGTGGTCAATTCCTTCTCGGGGATTCTCGACGCGGGGGAAGGCGGCTACAGGAGAGTGTTTGGTTTTTGCGTATCGTGAGCCCCCCCGCACTCCCACGGCCGAACGAGAACCAGACAAGCACAGCCCAGTCCTCGGGGCCGAAGGAGCCGATTGATCTTGCGCTAAGATCGCCCCTGTGAGGCGTCCGCCGGCGTTGGCTGTTCGGTTTCCCCCGGGTCGGGCGCGGCGGAGGTCCCGCCCTCGTCACTCGCAATGGACGCGTACTCCTGCCCAAACATCTCCCAGACCGTCAGAAACAGCGCCCCGATGATGGGCCCGATGACGACGCCCGAGAGGCCGAAGAGGGCGAGCCCCCCGAGCGTGGTCACCAGCACCAGGTAGTCCGGCATCTGCGTGTCGCGGCCGACCAGGAGTGGGCGAAGGACGTTGTCGGCGAGGCCGATGATGACGATGCCGAAGACGAGGAGCGAGATGCCTTCAAGCACGCGGCCGGTGAAGAGGAGGAGGGCGGCGGCGGGGGCCCACACGATGGCCGCCCCCACGGCCGGTAAGAGCGCGAGCACGGTCATCACGACCCCCCAGAGCGCCGCGGCCTCGATGCCCAAAATCCAGAAGATGAGTCCGCCGAGCCCCCCCTGCACGAGCCCAATCACGATCGTTCCCTTAATCGTGGCGCGCGACACCTCCGCAAACTTCCGGAAGAGGCGCCGTTCGCGGGCGTCCCCGAGGGGCAGCACCCCGATGATTTGCTTCAGGAGCCGAGCCCCGTCCCGCAGGAAGAAGAACAGGAGGTACAGCATCAAGAAAAACAGCGCCGAGCCGCGGAGGGCGTTCTGGCCGAATGCCACCAGGTTCGTGGCAAGAAACTGGCTGGCGCCGAGGGCCGCGTTTGAGAGCTGCGCCTGGAGGTCTTTCAGGCTCACGCCGAAGCGCTCCAGAAACTCGGCCACCGCCGGCACCATCTCCTTGAGGTCGCTGGCGCTCATCGGCAGGCTGATCTGGCCGGCAGCGAGGCGCTGGTACACCGCCGAGGCCTCAGAGGCCACCAGCAGGCCGACGAGCAGAAGGGGGACGATGACGATGAGGACAATGGTGGCGATGGTGCTCACCGACGACAGCACCGAGTGCCCGTCCAGCTGCCGCTCCCACCACTGAAACGTCGGGTAGAAGAGGGTCGCCAGCACGACCGCCCAGAAGATGGGCTTAAAGAACGGCCCGATCAGCCACAGGAACGCCAGGGTAACCAGCAGGAGGAGGCCCAGGAAAAAGGCACGCTGCAGATTCTGTTCGCGCATGGAGCGTTGAACGTTTCGACGTGAGGCGTTGG
>CAZRPQ010000568.1:0-1907 GCA_964601725.1 uncultured Salinivenus sp.
ACGAGCTGGCGGATGAGGGCCTCCTCCCGCTCGTCCGCATCAGACGGCGTGGGCGAGTCGGGGCCGGGCGGATGCATGAAGCCGACGAGGGCCGCGTGGCCGTCGGGCGTCACGGCGTCGTGCCAGTCGTGGACCGGGCCGGCCTCGCTTTTTACGCGTCCGGCGAGCCCCGCTTCGCGCCAGAACGGGTGGTCGTAGGTGACGGCGGCCTTGCCCGTGTGGCCCATCCACGTGGGCATCGCGCGCATGGCCGTCAGCACGTCCGACGGCGGGGGCGGGTCGAAGCGAAGGGTGTACACCGCGAGCCGCGACGGCACGGCCAGCACCACGGCCTCGGCCTCGTCCGTGCGCTCTCCGTCCGGCGTGGTCGCCGTCACCTGTACGCCCGCCTCGGTGCGACGCAGGGCCGTCAGTCGATGATTGAAGCAGATCGCCGCGTCGGGCAGCGAGGCCGCGAGGTGTTCGTGCAGCGCCTGCGCCCCGCCCGCGAGCCGCCACGACGGCGGGGGCGTCTCGGGCCACTCAAACCGCTCGACGGGCGCATCGGCGGTCGTCTCGCGCACGGCGATGCCCGGCTCGTGCTGCCGGACCCGGTCCACACCGAGCCGCTCCGCAAGTGCCTCGACCCGTTCGTGCTCTGCCCAGTGCCACGCCGCCCCCAAGTCGAGGCGCACGTCGTCCGGCCCCACGGGCACGCTCCAGCACCGCCCGCCGACCCGATCGCGCGCCTCCCAGACGCGCACCGATACGCCCGCCGCGTGCAGCTCCGTCGCCGCCACGAGGCCGGCGAGTCCCGCCCCGACGACGAGAACCGTGGGGGATTCAGGCGCGCTCGACATTCTCCACCTCTTCGGACGATTGGAAATACGCGTCCAAGCTGTAGCGCCCCGGGCCCGTCAGCAGAAGCGCCACGAACACCGTGGCCATCTCCGTGGCGTGCCAGGGCCCCTCGCCCGCCGCGACATGGCTCGAAAACGCGACGACCATGACCACGAGGAGGAGCCCGAGAATCGGGCGAAAGAGCAGACCGAGCATCAGACAGATGCCGCCCACGAACTCGGTTGCAGCCGCCATGAAGCCCCAGAACGTAGGCCAGACCGTGATGCCGAAGAGGGCCATGTTTTCCCCAAGGTCGACCCACTGCGTGGGACCGCCCGAGATTTTAGCCCACCCGTACGCGTAGACGAACGAGATGCCAATGCCAATGCGGAGCACGAGCAGTGCAAGGTCGACCGAGCTCCAGCGGGAGGTATTCATGGTGAGGAAGAGCTGCCTGGAGACGACGAACGACCCGTCGAGCAGCGCTGCGCAAACCGTCCTCCGGGCCGTGGGACTGGAGAGGACGACGCTCGAGGCAGGACTCGGACTACCCGACTTGCTCGTCGAGACCGTATTTTCCGGGACCGACGAGGATGAGACTCAGGAAGACAAAGCCGTAGAGGAGTGCTGTTTCCGGTCCCCCATCAATCACTCCACTGATGTGAGCCGTCGCGGCCACTGCCATATTGATTGCGACGAGGAGGGCAGCCGGGCGGGTGAGCAGCCCCACGGCGACGAGCAGACCACCGAGGAACTCCGCGACGGCCGCCATGAAGCCCCAGAATGTCGGCAGAAAGCCGATGCCAAAGATTCCGTCCAGTACGCCTCCCAGTCCCGCCCACTGCTCGGGACCGCCTACAATCTTGCTCCAGCCGTGGCCGAGGGCGAGATACAGACCGAAGGCGACGCGCAGGAAGAACAGACCCAGGTCGCGGTACTTGTCGAGATGTTTCCAGATCATGGAAGGTGTGCGTCAGGAGCAGGTAATGAGGAACGACACCTCAAGTATAGGAAACGATTCGCGCCTTGTCGAGCCGGTCTGTCCGCACCTACTCAATCGTCCACGTCTCCCCCGATCGAAGCAGCGC
>CAZRPQ010000569.1:0-1901 GCA_964601725.1 uncultured Salinivenus sp.
TTCGTGCTCGACGACGGCCGCATCGTGCAGCGGGGCACGCACGCCGAGTTGATGCAGGAGGGCGGGCTGTATCGTCGCCTCGCCTCCTACCAGTTCCGCGAGCCGAGCGCGGTGACGGGCTAACCCCGCCGGGAGGATGTGAGTCTCGACCCGGGCCCAATCTACTGCCGCTCCCTCCGTGGAATCGCCATCACTGCCTGCCTCCGAAACGACGGCAAGCTGGAGACGTCAGCACGTCGCCGGGCACGCTAATGCGCACACTTCGGGAAAGACGACCGATCCCGACGGCTGCCGGGACGGACGGCCGTTTCTCGGGGTTCATCGGCGGTCCGGGGCCTGAGCCCGGCGAAGGTCATCCCGTGTGGCCGTCCGCCGGCACCCCGGCGAGCACTTCTTCGCTGCGCTCAGGGCGCCGCGGTCGTCGCAGATCAAGGCAGCCACGTCCGCGCTCAACCCACAGCGTTGAAGTGCGACCAATCGTTTCAAACACCCCCCTTCTTAAGACACAAAAGGGACAGCTGAACGGTGCGGTGGTAGTGGAGCCGCCTGCAAGGTCCCACCGCGCCCGATTCTACTTCAGATCTACGAACGCGAGCCCGTTGTTGGGGTTCATCGGGACCACCAGCTGATGCGCCCGCGGATCGTAGCACATCGAGGCAGCGCTCGGGATGTTGCGAGCGATTAGCTCGGTTGAGCCATCGGGACGAATGTGCGAAATGCCGCCCTCGGCCACGCTGCTGGTGTACTTTGTCCCGTCGGGCATGATGACGAGGCCGTCGCCGCCCGGCTGCGCGGCCGTTTCGGTCCTCAGCAGCTCGCCGTCGCGGCTGAAGGTGAGCACCTCGTCGTTGCCGTAGTTGACGACCACGACGTTGCCCTGCGGGTCGAGCCCGAGGCCGTTGGGCTGGCGCAGCGGATCGCCCTCAACGAGGACCGAGGGTGTGCCGCCGGGTTCGATCTCCCACACCCGCCACGTCGACGGATCCGGGTCCTGTCCCAGGTCGCCCGTCTGGGTGACGTAGATGGTGCCGTCCTCTGCGACCTCGAGGTCGTTGATCCAGGGGGCGTCCTCGATCCAGATCTCGCCGACGGGTCGACCGGTCTTCAGGTCGAACTGCCGCACGACGGCCACGCTCGGGTCCTCCTCGCTCGTCCCGCCGTCCTGGTCGGCCAGGTGAAGGGTTCCGTTGGCGATGTCGCTGCCCAGCGGGTGGTTCAGCGTGAGCGGCGGGTCCAGGTCGGCCCGCTCCGAGGGGCTCTGCACGCCGATCCAGCGCGGGGTGCGCACTGAGCCGTCGTGGTTGATGAAGGAGACGAATGCGTCGTTGGGCCGGGCGCTCTGGGGCGCGCCGCGGTTGGGCACCACGAGGACATCTCGGTCCGGATCGTAGGTGCAGCTCTCCGCGGAGTAGATGGCGCCGTAGACGGTGACGTTCGAAGACGCCGGCGCGAACTCCTGGTCGGCGCTGGGCGCGGCGGGCACGCCGACCGGATTCCCGACCGGGTACAACTGTGAGGCCTCTTGCGCGAGCACGGGGCCGGCGCCGAAGCCAATGAGAAGAACAGCTGCGATTGAAAGGACAGAGAAGCGTGTCATGGGCCGTCCGTGAGATTGCTGTTGGCGTTTGAAAAGTCGCTGTTCAGGGAGGCGATCAGCGACCGATTCGTTCCTCCAACTCTTCTGGGTCGCGGGCCCCGACGACCTCAATCCCCTCGAGTGCATCCGCGATGGTACTGAGGGCCTCGTCCGACGGCTCGAGTCGACGGTGCCCCCGGCCCGGAACCCCACGAAGAGGAAGAACCTGACGTAAACAGAGGGGATGAGGGGGAACGGGGGCGATTGTAGGACTGAGAAGCTGTTTGGCGGACTGTCTATGGCCTGCGACTTCGCGGATCTTGTG
>CAZRPQ010000570.1:0-1893 GCA_964601725.1 uncultured Salinivenus sp.
CCCATCGGACCACCGACGCCCACGAACTGGCCCTCTCGGTCGTCTTCCAGTCGGGGCTCCAGCACTTTGCCGACCGCGTGTCGGCCTATCGGGGCCTGCCCGACGGCCCGAAGGCGTTCCTGAAGCAGGTGCCGGCACGCTGGGACGACACCCGCTTTGTGGACGGGTTCCCGGGCCGGTACGTCGTCCTGGCGCGCCGGTCTGGCGAGGCCTGGTACGTCGGCGGCATTGCGGGCGAGGAGGAGCACTCAGCGGCGATGGACTTCTCCTTTCTACCGGACGGAACGACGTATGAGACGACGGTGATTCGGGACGGGGCGGGCGACGCGTCCTTCTCCACGACTCAGCGCCGCGTCGCGAGCGATATGGAGGAGACCATCCGTCTGCCGCCCCGCGGAGGATTTGTGATGCGGCTCGTGCCCGCAGACTGACGATCATTCTCTTTTTGCCTCAACACCGACCGTTCTACAAAACGGTCCCGCGCCATGAGACGCCTTGCGTTCATGTTTGCCTGTACCCTGCTGCTTCCCACTCTTGACGCGGGTGCGCAGGACGAGGAAGCGCTCGTCCTCGTCTACGAAGACGTCAATCAGAACCAGGCCTTCGACGAGGCGGACACGTCCATGGCGGGCGTTCGCGTGTCGAACATGGCCGAGGTCCGAACGACGGATGAGGACGGACAGGTTCGAATGCCGCTCGACGCCCCCGGCATCCTCTTCGTGGTGAAACCGTCCGGGTATCAGTTTCCGCTGCGGGACAATGGCGTCCCCGACTTCTACCACCTGCATTATCCGGAGGGGACGCGTGCCGAGCGGTTGAAGTACCCCGGCGTGTCCCCGACCGGCCCGCTGCCCGATACGCTGTTCTTCCCGCTGCACGCCACCGACGAGGACGGGCCCGTCACGGCGAACGTGGTGGGCGATCCGCAGATTCCCCGCCCGGCGGAGAATGAGGCCTTCCGGCTGGAGACCGTTCCCGCACTCATAGAAACGAATGCCGACTTCAGTCTCTTCCTGGGGGACATTGCCGACGACGATCTGAGCATCTTTCCGCACTTCGAACGGTCGGTCCAGGTGCTCGACCACCCCGTGTACCCGGCCTTCGGGAACCACGACGTGAATTTTCGGGCCTCGGGCAATGCCCGCCGGGCGGAGACCTACCGCGCCCACTTCGGACCGGACTACTACTCGTTCAACTACGGGGACGCACACTTCGCCGTGCTCAACTCGGTGGACTACGAGGGGTGGAACGAGGAGGAGGGGACGCGGGGCAATTATTTCGGTGGGATCGACGAGCAGCAGATGGAGTGGGTTCGGCAGGACATCGAGCACGTCGAGCCGGGACGGCCCATCTACCTCGTCACCCACATTCCCATCCACGACCGCTTCTTTGCGCCGGAGAGTGCAAAGACCTTGCTGGAGGTCGTTGAGGATCGGGAAGCGGTCACTATTCTGTCGGGGCACCTCCACGGCTTCATGTCCTGGACGTACGACGGGGATGTGTTCGGGATGGAGCGCCCGTCGGTTCGGGGGTACTCGCTGGGAGCCACGGCGGGCTCCTGGTGGGCCGGCCCCTACGCCCCGGACAGCATCCCCGACGCCACCATGACCGACGGAATGCCGAACGGGTTTTTTGCGTTTGCCTTCGACAGCACCGGCTACGAGCACAAGTTCGTGCCCGTCGGCGAGCCCAAAGATCACCAACTCCGCATCAGCACACCCCACAACACGATCCCCCGGGACTCGCTCGGGCGCGAGCGGATCGTCGTGAACGTCTTCGCGGGCGACGAGCGGTCTCGGGTCGTGGCCCGAATCGACGACCGGGAGGCCGACACGCTGGAGCAATTCACCGGCTACGATCCCTTCGTCCTGCGCACGAACGACCGGCGGGTCA
>CAZRPQ010000571.1:0-1890 GCA_964601725.1 uncultured Salinivenus sp.
CGTTCTGGGCGATCGTCTCCAGCGTGTTCGCGAGGTCGGGATTGCGGAAGATCTCTCCCTCCTCCGGCGCTCTCATTTCGCCGTCCTCGCCCTCGATCAGGTACGTCTCCTTCCAGTTTTGGCTCTCCGGCAGGAGGTCGCTGTTCTCGCGGAAGGCATCGACGTTGCCCTGCCAGTAGTAGGCAATCACCTGCGAGAGCGGGAAGCCCTCCCGCGCATACTCGATGGCCGGGGCGAGGTCCTCTTCCAGGGGCAGCTCGCCAAAGCGGTCGTGCAGCTTGCCCCAGCCGCTGGCGGTGCCGGGCACGCTCACCGGCAGGTGGCCGAGGAGCGGAATCTGGTCGCGGTCGCCCAGCGCCTGCTGCATCTCGTCGTAAGAGAGGCCTCGGGGCGAGCGGCCGCTGGCGTTGAGGCCGTAGGTCGAGTCCGTCTCCGGGTCGTAGACGATGGCGAAGAGGTCGCCCCCGAGGCCGTTGCCGGTGGGCTCCATGAGGCCGAGCGCGGCGTTGGCGGCGATGGCCGCGTCGACGGCACTGCCGCCCTCCTGCAATACGTCGATGGCGATCTGGGAGGCGAGGGGCTGGCTGGTGGCCGCCATCCCATTCTGCGCCGTCACGGGACTCCGGGCGTAGTCGGGACCGGTGAGGCGGTCGCCGCCGCCCGTCTCGGGCTGGGCCAGGGTGGGCGTGGCGACGCACGCAAAGAGCGTGGCGAGGACGACGGACTGGAGAACTCGATACATGGGGCAGAGGGGAGCGTGGAAAATACGTCGGAACATATAAGCTACGGACTGACGCGCAGACGGGAAAGCGCACCCGGGCGACCGCATGGGAAATGTTTCCGTTGAGGGACAAAGGCTCTTCCGCGCCTGCTTGTGATCGTCCGATCATGCCCGGAATGTACGGGCGTGTGGGGGAGGCGAGGTCGTTCGCCTCGAGGGCGGGCGCCTCGCGCTCGACGCGGGCGGCCCGATCAACAGCCTGGCCCGGGACCGGGAGGGCAACTGGTGGGCCGCTACCACGCGAAACGGCCTCTACCGCCTGCGCCGGACGCCGATCTCCATGATCGACACCAGCGACGGGTTGCCCGCGGAGAACGTGTACGGGGTGGTGCGGGGGCGCTCGGCCCCGTCGCCCCCGGTAGTGATCGAGCGGGTAGCCCCGCCGGACACCACTTACTCGGTGTCGCCGGACACGACCCTCCGCCTTCAAGCCCCGGAGCGGAGCTTCACGGTCGAGTACGCGGGGCTTCACTTTGCCGACCCGGCGGCGACCCGGTTCCGGGTAACCCTGCAGGGCTTCGACCGGCGCCCGACCCGCCCGACTCGGCGCAGCGTGCGGTACACGGAGGTGGACCCGGGCACCTACACGCTCGTGGTCCGGGCGGCCGGGGAGCAGGACCGGTGGGGCGAGCCGGTGACGCAGGTGGCCTACGCCGTGGGCTACGAGTCGCTATCGGCCTTCAGCACGGCCTTCGAGGAGGCGGTGGGCACCCTGCCCAGCACCTACACGACGGACGGCGCCTGACCTCCGGCTCCACATCTTTGGCCGGAGCGAGCCCCAGGCCCGGGCGTCCCTCCATGACAGAATGTCCCTTCAGGCGTCCACCCGCGCCTGCGGAAGAGGTCCAGCAGGACCTCCGTCTTCCGGCGCGGCGGCTCCCCCGTGGGTGCCGGCGTCTCGGCCAGAATCCACCTCAGAGCGGGGATTGCAACAGCAGAACAAAAGATTGGATAGCATCTCAAGTCTGTGAGTTGACATCGATGGTCATTGCCAGCGCCCGGTATGACCGCGGACCGCCGACGACGGACGGCCGTTTCTCGCTTGCCAACGGCAGTCCGCTGTCAGCCGTCAGCCGTCGTCGCATTTGAGGCAAATCGCTATTGACTCA
>CAZRPQ010000572.1:0-1887 GCA_964601725.1 uncultured Salinivenus sp.
ACCCCACGTCGGGCGACTGGCGGGCGTGGTCGAGGGCCTGATACAGCTCGTCCACGGTCGGCGGGCGGAAGGCGTTGAGCACCTCAGGGCGGTCGAACGCGATGCGCACCGTGCCGTGGTCGGCGGCGCGGTGATAGGTCACGTCCTCGAAGTCAAAGCCGTCGACGGACGTCCAGGCGTCGGGGTCGAAGAGCTCAGAAACCATTTCGGATTCGGAATGGGGAATGTGGAAGTGAGAGTGGGAGGCCCGAAACAGCATTCAGCCGGAGCCGGGGGCTGCCGCGTGCTACTCACTGCGCCGTACGAGTTGCGGCGCGCGACGAGTCAGGGTGGTTTGCGTCCACAGTCGCGTCCGTAAACCAGCGGCGGAGCACCGCCTCGGCAGGTTTGTCCTGCGGGGTGAAGCCGGTGCGGCGGTCGATCTCGGTCGGCGGGTGCCATTTCCAGATGATGCCGCCCTTCATCCACGGTGCCTGGCCTACGGTGGACAAGAAGGCCCTGTAACAGCGAGCCTGGAGGGCATAGTTCGGCGTTGCCTCGCCGTCTCGCTCCGGCCACGTCCAGGGCGCCTTCGCCGCCTTGGCGGCACTCCGGTAGCCCACCTCGGTGAAGAGGATCGGGCGCCCGGTTCGCTCGTGAACGCGGGCCAGGTCGGCCCGATGAGACTGCCAGCCGTCCCGAAGGGCCGAGAGGGAGGGCGACTCGGCGTCGGTGAGCGGGAAGTAGGCCTGCACACCCACGTAGTCGAGGGCCTCCCAGAATTGGATCCGTTTGTACGCCTCGTGCCAGTTGGCCGCGTAGGTCAGCTTTCCGTCGTAGACGGTGCGCACCTCCGACGCGAGGGTGCGCCAGAAGTCGGGGCGCTCGGTCGCCGCCCGCGTCAACTCGGTGCCCAGCACGAGGGCGTCGGCCTCCACCTCCGCGGCGAGGCGGGCGTAGAGCATGAGGAAGCGACGGTAGTCGGCCTCCCACTCCGCCCACTCCGCCTCGGTGTCGAAGCCGATCTCGCTGCGGTCTTGTTCCTCGTCGTACCCGCCCACCCAGAGGTGCGGCTTGAGAATGACGCCCATCCCCAGCGCGTCGGCCTGGCGGGCGAGGGTGCGGATGCCACGGTGCGACTCGCTGTACCAGCCGTCGCCCGTGTCGGCCCGGATGGTGGGGACGTCCGGGGCCTTTTGCCACCCGAACGACACCAGGGTAATGTGCGTGACGCCGAGGTCGCGGAGCCGTACGAGCAGGCTGGAGTCGGGGCGGTTCCGGGCGTCGAGGGTCACCGATCGGACGTCGAAAATCGGCTCCGCGTCCGGGAGCGTATCGGGCGCGCTGGAGGAGAAGGAGGCCTCCGTGTCGGCACATCCGGCCGCCGCGAGCAGGCCCGCCCCAGCCACGAGGCTCACCGCAACGCAAAGGAGATGGAGTCGACGGCGCATGACGGGGAACGACGGTGTAGCGAATATGCGCCGTCTAAACTCTCCGCGGCCCTGGGTGTTGCCTATCCGTTGTGAGACTCGTGACAGCCCCGCGCCGGGTCTTCAGTCAATCTTCCCGGTGCGGAATGCACTTTTCGATTCGCTCTGCCTTTATATCTCCATTGCATCCCTGGGCTCAGCTGCAGGCACACGGCCCGAGCGTTGGATCTTGGTATTCTCGTTGTATTGACCGTTGACGTATGCCAACCTACGACGTTGCGATTATCGGGGGCGGAATCGTCGGGCTCGCCACGGCCTACCGCCTCACCGAGCAGTACCCTGACACCTCGGTCGTCGTTCTGGAGAAGGAAGATCAGGTGGCGGCCCATCAGACGAGCCACAACTCCGGAGTCATCCACTCCGGCGTGTTCTACGAGCCCGGCTCGCTGAAGGCCGAGAACTGCCGCGAGGGCAAGCG
>CAZRPQ010000573.1:0-1882 GCA_964601725.1 uncultured Salinivenus sp.
GTGCCGATGCCCGACTGCACGACGCTCTTGAGCTCCGAGAAGCCGCCGTTCAGTGAGATCGTCGTCGCATCGCCACTCCTGTACTGCAGAAGGCCATTAACGTTAAGCTTCTGATAAGTGTCTTCGCGGCGGAGCTGGAATTCGTCCCCTCCGTCCCCGTCGAAGTCGTCCGTCGCGACGGTTCGTCCCTCAGGAACCTGACCACGGCCCTGATAGGTGCGATAGCGGGCGATTTCGAGTGAGTCTGCTCGCTCATCCGGGTTGAGCCCCCACTCGTCGGCCCGGGCGTACTGGGCAGTCACCTTCCAGCCGAGGTTGTCGGTGAACGTGCCGGCGTTGCGGAACTGCCCGGAAAAGTACTGCCGCGTGCCGCCCGACACCGACACCGAGGTCCCGGGATCCTGAAACGGATCCTTCGTGAAGTAGTGGATGACGCCGCTGTCGACGCCCGGCCCGTACAGCGCCGATCCGGGACCGCGCACCACTTCGATGCGCTCCACGTCGAGGGACATGTTCGGCATGAGGCTGTGGACGTTCGCGGCCAGGGAGGGCACGGCGGCCTGGCGGTAGTCGGTGAGGACGTAGGTGGCGCCGCTGAACGCCTCGTTGAATCCGCGAAGCACCACTTCGCGCCGGTCGATGCCCGTCTGCGCCACGTCGACGCCCGGGGCGGAGCGAATGGCCTCGACCGTTGAGGTACTGGTCTGGCGCCCGATTTCCTCGGGCTGGAGGACGGAAATCGAGGCCGGGGCGTCGAGAACTTTCTCCTGCTGCCGCGACGCCGATACGACGACCGTCTCCAGACTCGATGTGGACAGCGGCAATTCGACCGTCACGTCGCGCGACGCACCGGCCTCCAGCGCCAGGGTGCGCTGCTGCGTCTGGTAGCCCACGAACCGAACCTCGAGGACGTACTCCCCAGGCGGCACCTCGGTGAATCGGAAGGTGCCCTCCGTGTCGGTCGCCGCCCCACTGACGACGGTCGGCGCGTCGGGCTCACGCAGCGCCACGTTGGCCCCGATGAGGGGCGACCCGTCCTGGGCACCAACGACGGTTCCAGTGAGCGTAGCGCTCCCCTGCGCTGCGACCGTCGAGGGGAGGAGGGGCAGGAAGAAGACCGCGATGAGAAAAAGGAACGCACAGCGCCTCGTATTCGAAGTCATGGGTAGAGAGGAGGGTCGTGGTGGGAGCAAATGGGGCCGGTGAAGCCGAGGACCTTTTATCCTGCTCAGCCGGGGACACATTTTAGAAGAAGCAAAGAAGATAATCAATGAAGCCCGAGGAGGCTTAGGGAGATTGCATGTTGAAAACCTGTTGTGCGAGCAGATGCGCGGCGATGGGCGTTCTGCCCGTGGGGCGGGGCAAAAATAAGACCCGGCCGGTACGAAGCGGTCGTCGTGGGAACCACTCGGACAGAGAACCGCTAGGCTAGACCGCTCCTTCTACGCCACTCCGGCATGACGCCGGCCCGGCACAGGTTTGTGGAGTGTTGGGCTGAACCGATGCCAGAACTATCGCAATGCACCCCCACCCTCACGCCCATGACCCCCCCCAACACGCCCGTCGACCCTGCCACGGACCTCGATCTTCGCGCCCTCTACCGGGCTCTCCTGGAGCCGCGCGTGATCGAAGAAAAAATGCTCACGCTCATCCGGCAGGGGCGCATCGCCAAGTGGTTCAGCGGCTATGGGCAGGAGGCCATCGCCGTGGGCACTGCCTGGGCGCTCGACGACCGCGACTACATCCTGCCCATGCACCGCAACCTCGGTGTGTGGACGACCCGTGGGGTGGACCGGGAGCGCCTCTTCTGCCAGCTGATGGGCAAGGAGGGGGGCTTCACGAACGGACGCGACCGCACCTTCCACTTCGGCCTGCCCGAGAA
>CAZRPQ010000574.1:0-1881 GCA_964601725.1 uncultured Salinivenus sp.
GCCGAGCCGATCGCAGGTGTCGCGAACGTAGCGAAAGGCCCCCTTCCCCCGAATCGCCCGGATAAGCTGCTCGCGGTGATCGTCGTCCTCCACGGCGTAGCAGAACTCCTCCATGATCTCGTAGTCGTGGATGTCCCACTCCGAGGGCAATGCAATCCAGTCGGCCCCGAACACAGCCTCGAGCACCTTCGGCAGGAACTCCTGTTGCCACTCTGGAAGGTCCTCGTTGTCGATCTCCCCATCCCTGAGGGATTCGGCCTTCCGAACGTCCTCGTCCCGCACCATGATGGTTTCCCCCGTCTCCTCGTGGAGATACGAAGTAGTTTCGTCCATCTGCATGTGGAGCTGCTCCACGACATCGTCGAGGGAGACGGGAAGAGACATGGGAAAGCGACTCAGTGTTGAAGGAACGTGGGCACGTAAACTGAGAAACCGCCTCCGGATTCGCAACACAGGACCCGGAACGCAAGGTGTACTGCGTTCTTTCCGCGAACGACGGCCGCGCATCCGTCGTTTATCTTTCGCGGTGTCGTGCTTCCTCATCCCTCCCGAGTCCCATGAACTTCGATATCCCGTCATCGTCGCTTGACCTGGAACGCGTCCTGCACGAACAGTCCATTTCGGATACAGAGCCGGGGCCGCTCCTACGGGACGTCGCGGCGATGCTGGACGCCATCGACGAGCACGACGGGATCCGGGTGAGCGCCAAGCAACGGCAGCTCTACAACAAACGCCTGCCGGATCTCAACGAGCGGCTCTCCCACCCCACGGACGCCGAGTACGACCGGCCCACGCAGAAGGCCTATCCGTACGTCCACGGCCTGTACCTGCTGGTCCGAGCCGCCGGGCTCACGCACGTCGTCGAAGGATCCTCCCATCCTCAGCTCGTCCTCCGCGACGAAATGGTGCGCGTTTGGCAGGCCCTCAACCCCACCGAGCAGTACATGGCCCTGCTCGAAGCGTGGATCCACCGGGCCAACGAAGAGGAGCTGATGGGGGACGGCCGACAGATGTTCACCCCGCTCTTCCGAATGGCCAGTTTCGTCTCGAATCTGGAGGAGGGAGAGGAAACGTACGCGGACAAGAGCGACCGGGACGGGCTGGACCGCTCCCCCGGCTATCCCCACCTCGCCCTCATGCACCTCTTCGGCTGGATCGAGCTCGACGAGGACGGCACAGCCCCGCAACAGCCCTGGACCGTCCATCGAGTGCGGCTTCTCCCCTTCGGGGCCGCGATGCTGATGGCCCTCGTGGAGTTGATGAACGCGGCCATGGAGCGGGAGCGGCCCGACGATCAGGAGTCGTTCATCGCCGCCCTCGCCCCGACGGAAGCAATCTCCTTTACGACGGAAGAGCTGCACGAGGCCCTCGCCCCCTACTTCCCCGACTGGGAACGCCACCTCACCGTGCCCGACACGTCGTTCACCCCGGCCGTGCACACCCTCCGTGTCCAGATCGACGCGTCGCCGCACGACGATGGCAACTCCTTTGAGGCCCGCATTGCTGTGCCCGGCGGCGCGGCGCTCGACGCCGTGGCGCAGACGATCCTCACCGCCGCCGCGTTCGACCCCGACCACCTCTACGAATTTCAGTTCACCGACGCCTACGACCGGCAGCAGACCGTGCCCGCGCCCAAAAACGTCTCCGGTCCCCCCTACACCGACGAGGTCCGGCTGGGCGACCTCCCGCTGGAGGAAGGGGCGTCGCTTACCTTCCGGTTCGACTCCAGGGCCGAGTGGCGCTTTGGCATCGAGGTCGAATCCATTGCCCCGGCCGACGACGGCCCGTCCGAGGTGCAGCTTCTCGACGTGACGGACGACACCCCGGACCAGCATTCCGCCTCGTGATGCCCGCCCCGGAACGCCGTCCGGGCTCCTCGGG
>CAZRPQ010000575.1:0-1881 GCA_964601725.1 uncultured Salinivenus sp.
TCGTCGGTCGCTCAGAATGACTTTCGATTAACGTATTTGTGCTGATCTACTTTGTTATGCTGAGATCGTGCTGGCTTCGGTAGATACGAAAATTCCGCACGATTGTTGCATCAATATGTTAGTGCAGAAATGATATGAAATGGCTCCTCGGTCAGTATAACATTACAATTACGTCAAGGCACTCAACATATGCACATCCCTAGCCCCGCAGCCCTTTGGATCTCAATTGGTTGCACGAAGGGACCTGTGCATATGTCAACCGGATTAGATCCGCGGAATATGTCAACGGCTTGGACATAGTACAGAATATGTCAAACGAATAGACCTCGACGAGTCGGTCAACGGTCGGCACTCCTGCGACAGCTTTGGCACGTTGGAAAGAGCAGCGAAGAGCAGACGCCGTTGCAAACGAGGGTCGGAGCAGGGGGGACCGAGTCGGAACTCTTCGCAGCGGAAACGGGATTCCCGTTAGGGAAGACGTGCGTGCTCGGCGGAAATGGCCCCAGAAGAAGCGAGGAGGCTCCTCCCTGCTACACCAGGCCGCGTCGGGCGCGCTCCAGGGCGGCGGAGGCGAAGAGTTCCTTGTTCAGCGCCCGGTCCTCCACGAACTGGAACCGGCGGGCATGTGCCCCCGCGGCATCGGCGTACCCGATCCACACGGTGCCCACCGGCTTGTCGGGCGTGCCGCCCGCAGGGCCGGCGATGCCGGTCGTCGAGATCCCCACCGTCGCGTCGAGCGCCGCCCGCGTCCCCGCGGCCATCTGCTCGGCCACGGCTTCGCTCACCGCCCCGTGCTCGCGGAGGGTCTCTTCGTTCACCCCCAGCACATGTTGCTTCACGGGGTTGGCGTACGCGACGATGCTTCCCAGAAAGTAGTCGGACGACCCTGAGACGCCGGTGAGACGGTGCCCGATGAGGCCCCCTGTTGCGCTCTCCGCCGCGGCGATCGTGGCGTCCCGGTCCCGCAGCAGGTCGCCGAGCACTTCTTCGAGCGTCACGTCGCCGGTGCCGATGACGTATTCGCCCGCCCGCTCCCGAACCACCGCTTCCACCTCGTCGAGGCGCGCGTCGGCGTCGGGCGCGTCCGCGTCGGCCGAGAGGCGCAGGCGCACCCCGCTGGTGGACGGCAGGTAGGCCAGGTGCACGTCCTCCCCCAGCACGGCGGACAGGTCGCCGAGCCGCTCCTGCAGGGCCGTCTCCGGGATGCCCGCCGTGACGAGCGTTCGGTGATGCACCTCCTCCACGCCCGGCTGCTGTTCAAGTCGCGGCTCCACGGCCGCGTCGAAAATGGCCTTCATCTCCGCCGGAACGCCGGGCAGGAGGGCGATCAGCCGCCCGGACGGATCCTCGTGCCACAGGCCCACGGCGGCCCCCACTGGGTTCTCGAGGAGGTCGAACCCTTCCGGGACCCGGGCCAGGGCGGGCCCGGAGTCCGGCATCTCCCGGTCTCGCTGGTGGTAGTACCGGCGCACGCGGTCGAGGAGGGTGTCGTCGGTGTAGAGGGAGGCATCGAAGTAATCAGCGACAACCTCTCGGGTCAGGTCGTCGTGCGTGGGGCCGAGCCCTCCCGTACACACCACGAGGCGGGCGTCCGCGTAGGCCCGGTCCAGCTCCTGCTGGATGGCGGCGGCGGTGTCGCCCACCGTCACCGTGCGCCCCATTCGAATGCCGAGTTGGCTGAGGCGGTCCCCGAGCCACGCCGCGTTCGTGTTGGTCGTCTGCCCGATGAGGATCTCATCGCCGATGGTCAGGAGGTGGGCGTTCATAGCGGGAAAGAAATCTTGAGAAGAGTCGTCCCGGCGGGACGATTGTACACGTCTGTGCTGTTAAGTAGACCGGCACAAATTCATTAACCAACGTCATTCTGAGCGACCGACGACC
>CAZRPQ010000576.1:0-1871 GCA_964601725.1 uncultured Salinivenus sp.
ATCGGCGACGAGGAGGGACGAATCCTGGAGAGCAATCCGGCCTTCCAGGCGATGATGGGCTACGATGAAGATGCTCTTCGGGGTCGCCACTTCGCGGAGTATACGCATCCGGACGACGCCGAGAAAGAGCAGGCCTATTTCGACGAGCTGCGGGCGGGCGTCCGCGATCGGTACCAGCTCGAGAAGCGCTACGTGCGGGACGACGGGGACGTGTTTTGGGGACGACTGACCGTCTCCCGCCACGACGCGAACCGTGTCATCGGGATGGTCGAGGACATCGACGAGCAGAAGCGGCAGAAGAAGGAGCTTCGGGCGGCGAAGGAGGAGGCCGAGCGGCTCAACCGAATGAAGAGCGCTTTCCTCGCCAACATGAGCCACGAGATCCGCACGCCCCTCACCTCCATCATCGGGTTCGCGGACGCTATCGGGGAGGAGGTTGAGGCCCTATCGTCGCTCCCGGATGAGGAAACGTCCTCCTTCTCTACGCTCAACCGGTTTGCCGAGCTCATCGAGCAGAGCGGGCATCGCCTCCTGGAGACGCTCGACGCGGTGCTCAATCTTTCCCGGCTGGAGGCCGGGGAAATGGAGCTCTCCCTTGACCCGGTGAATCTAGTCGACGAGGCGGCAGAGGCCGACGAGTTGTTCGAGCCGCGCGCCAGGGAGAAGGGCATTGAGCTCCTCGTGGAGACACCGTCGACTCCGATCTGGGCCCGGGCCGACGAGGGTCTCCTTCGAATCGTCCTGCAAAACTTGATCTCCAATGCCCTGAAATATACCGGGGAGGGCGGGTCCGTGTGGATCCGCGCCCGGACGGACGACGGCGACGCTCTCCTTGAGGTGGAAGACACTGGCATTGGGATGGACCCGGACCGCGTGCCGGAGCTCTTTGAACCGTTCCGGCAGGCGTCGGAGGGAACCAGCCGGGAGTACGAGGGCACGGGCCTGGGCCTGGCCGTGACCAAGGAGGCCGTGCACCGAATGGAGGGCTCGATCGACGTGGACACCGCCGAGGGCGAGGGCAGTTGCTTCACCGTGCGGTTCCCGAAGGCCGACCGTGCTCCCTGAGTCCTGGAGCGAATTCCCGCGTCCCTTCCGCTCCGGGAACGCATGGATCGGCGCGGTGGAGGCGTCCCTGAGAATTCTTCGTGGAGGGAAGCGTCGTCCACCCTTCCGGGTGGAACGCTCTTTCGCAGTCTGTTTTTCTGCCAAGTGAAGCTAGGGGTGTTCGGCGCCACGCGGCGGCCGGGCTGAGAGAGACCCTCCGAACCTGATCCGGTTCATACCGGCGAAGGAAAGCTCATTCCGCTCCCGTCTCCGTGCGGGCGTCCCCCTCTGGCTTCGCCTCGACACTCGTCGCATCGATTCTGCGAAGCCATGCCCGCAACCCTCTCCCTCACTCCCCCCCTCGACACCCGCGCGTTCTCCGTCCCGCCCTTCGCCGAGGCCTGCCTCGAGCACGCCGGCAACACGTGGACGGAGGCCTTCGATCATCCGTTCGTGCACGCCCTTGCCGACGGCACGCTGGACGCGGAGACCTTCAAGTTCTACCAGATGCAGGACGCCCGCTACCTGGAGGCCTTCGCCGACGCCGCCTCGCTGCTCTCTACCCAGTGCCCCGACCCGGACGACAAGCTCTGGTTCATCGACGCGGCCCGGCTGGCCATCGTCGTGGAGGGCGAGCTCCACGAAGGCTACGGCGAAAAGCTCGGCTACGGCCCCGAGGACATCCGGCAGCTCCCCCTCACCCCCAACAACCGCGCCTACCAGAACCACATGATCGAGCGGGCCCAGCGCGGTTCGCTCGTCGAGGGCGTGGCGGCCATCACGCCGTGCCCCTGGCTCTACGTGGAGCTGGGCCAGCGCATGGAACG
>CAZRPQ010000577.1:0-1871 GCA_964601725.1 uncultured Salinivenus sp.
CGGGGGCCATGTCGAGAGGGCCTTCGCCGCCCAGCACGTGCTCGGCCTGGAGGCGGCCCAGCACGAGGTGCGCGTCGGTCACCGTGGGCTCGGTGCCACCGCGCCCGTAGCAGACGGGGCCCGGCTCGGCCCCCGCACTCTCCGGCCCCACTCGCAGGCTGCCCCCCGCGTCGACGTGGGCGATGCTCCCGCCGCCCGCACCCACCGTGTGGATGTCCGTGGCGGGCAGGCGCAGGGGCAGGTCCGCGATGGTGTGCTCGGTGGTGCGCGGCACCGCCCCGTCGCAGAGCGCCACGTCGGCACTCGTCCCGCCCATGTCGAGCGTCATGATGCGGGGCGCGTCGGTGTCCAGGGCGCGCCGGGCCACCCCGAGGGCCCCCACCACGCCGCCGGCCGGGCCGCTCAGGGCCAGCCGGGCCGCCTGCTCGGCCGCGAGGTCGAGCCCGATGGTGCCGCCGTTCGACTGCATGACGCGGACGGAGCGGTCGCCCAGTCCTTCGTCGAGCCGCTGCAGATAGCGCTCCACGGTGGGGCGCACGTAGGCGTTGACCGCCGTGGTGGCCGTCCGCTCGTACTCGCGGTACTCGGGAAGGAGGGCGCTGCTGCGCGTGATGGGCACGTCGGCCGGAAGGGCCGCCCGCAGAATCTCGGCGGCGCGCTCCTCGTGCTCCGGGCGCCGGTACGAGAAGAGAAACACGAGGGCTACGCTCTCCACCTCCTGCTCGGCCAGGGTCTGCGCCACGCGCCGGACGGCGTCTTCGTCGAGCGGCGTGAGCACCTCGCCGTCGGCGCTCAGGCGCTCGGGGACCTCGTGGCGCCGCTCGGCGGGGACGAGCGGGGGTGGGCGGGAGGGCTGCAGGTCGTAGAGGTCGGGCCGGTCCTGGCGGCCGATGGCGAGCACGTCGGCGAAGCCCTCCGTGGTCACCAGGGCCGTGCGGGCGCCGCGCCGTTCGAGCAGAGCATTGGTGGCCGTCGTGGTGCCGTGGACGATGGGCGCAGTGGAGGCGACGTCAAGGCCCCCGAGGCCCGTCCCCACGGCTTCGTGCTGCGGATCGGTCGTGGGCTCTTTGTGCACCTGCAGCCCCGCCTCCGTCACTACGACGAAGTCGGTGAACGTGCCGCCGACATCCACACCGACGGTCGAGGACGTACTGGAAGGGGCTCTGGGAGGGGACATGGGACGCCAGGGAGAAACAGAAAACACTCGTCTCGTGGCCGTGCCAACAGTCCCCAAGAGACGAGGATACTCTGAAAGAATCAAGCATTCGCCCTGGCAATTGCTTGCGCGTGTTCGCTCGGAAGAGCACGGGTCGGCGTTGAGTGTGGACGGGCCGGCTCAAGAGTCCGCTTGAGAGAGCAGGCGCTCCCCTCGGGTCTCACGCTCCGCCCGATTGAAGCAGGCCCAGGCGACGCAGCGCGGTCCATCTGCCCGAGCTGATTGCTCAGGGCCCGCGCCTGGCTAAACCGCGAGTTGAACGCGTCCTCCGACTCGTCCGAGGCCTCGTAGCCGATCGAAGAGCGCTTCCCTTTCGGCCTTCTCGAATGGCGATCTCGACGTCCCATGCCCGATGATCGCTGGACCCGTGCCAGGCAGATCCTGAACGACTTTCTGGACGCCGAGCCCGACGATCGGAACGCGTGGCTGGATGCACGGTGCGACGATCCGGCCCTCCGCACCGAGGTCGAGGCCCTGCTGGATGCACATGCGGAGGGGCCCCTCTCTCTCAACCCCGAGGCGGCGGACTGGGTCGGCCCCGAAGGGTCCGAGGCCGAGGTCAAACGGCCCGAGATTGGCACGCATCTCGGGGGGTATCGGCTGCTGGAAGAGATCGGGGTCTCGGGGGCATGGGGGTCGTCTACCGGGCCGAGCG
>CAZRPQ010000578.1:0-1870 GCA_964601725.1 uncultured Salinivenus sp.
GTGACGTTCTGGTCGGCGAGGTGGTGCACCACGGTCGTCAGCAGGTCGTCGCTGCCCCGCACCTCTACCCGGTCGCCGTCGACGGTGACGCTCTGCACGCCCACCACGGCCCGGAGCGGCGTTGGATCGAAAGCGGCGGGGGCGAGGAAACGAACCCGGTAGGAGGCGTCGAGCCGGTCGACGAGGGTGGCGGGCGTGTCACACGCTACGCAGCGGCCCCGGTGCATCATGGCCACCCGGTCGCAGAGCGCCTGCGCCTCGTCCATGAAGTGGGTGACGAGAATGACGGTGGTGCCCGCCGCCTGCACCTCGCGGAGCAGGTCTCGCGTGCCCCGCCGCGCCTCCGGGTCGAGCCCGGTCGAGATCTCGTCGAGGACCACGAGGTCGGGGTCGTGCACCAGGGCGAGGGCCACGAAGAGCCGCTGCTTCTGGCCGCCGGAGAGGTCGTTGAACGACGCGTCGCGCTTGTCCGCCAGGCCCCACCGGTCGAGGAGCGCGTCGCGGTCGGCCGTCTCGGGGTAGAAGGAGGCGAAGAGGACGAGGGCCTCGCGGACGGTGATGCGGTCGGGCAGGGCGGCCTCCTGGAGCTGCGCGCCGACGCGGCGGTAAAACGCCGACGGCGATGCCTGCTGCGGGTCCATGCCGAGGACCTGCACAGCCCCCGAGTCGGGCTGCCGGAGCCCCAGGGCACACTCGACCGCCGTCGTCTTGCCCGCACCGTTGGGGCCGATGAGGCCGAAGATTTCGCCCGTCTCTACCTCCAGGGAGAGGTCGTCGACGGCGACCGTCGAGCCGTACGTTTTGCGGAGGGACTGAAGGGACAGGGCTGTGGGCATGGGAACAGTGGTGCATCAAGTGCCGAGGCATGGGAAGTTGATCCAGTCCAAGTTGCCGGATTCGGGGCCATGGGTCACGAGTCATGAGTTTTACGGGTCACATGAGTCGATGAGCTCCGAGAATTTTCCGCCGCGCGGCGTGGGGGAGCGGACTGGCGCGTCAGCTCTGCTTCTTCTTGGCCTTCGGAAGAAGGACGTGCTTCACCCAGCCGTGGTCGGGGTTGATGTTGAGGACCGTCTCGAAGGCCGTGCGCGCCTGGTCGTATCGTTCGGCGTTCATGTGTGCGATGCCGATCCAGGTGTAGGCCTCGGTGTGGCCCCAGCTGGGCATCAGCGGATCCTGGACCGATTCCTCCTCGGCGAGGCGGGCGGCTTTTTTGAACTTCTCGAGGGCGCGCTCCTTGTCGCCGCCAAACATGCCGGGCGTGAAGTAATCCTGCGTACCGCTGATCAACCAGACCCTCGGGTTCTTCGGGGCCAGTTCTTTGGCGTTCTCCATTGCTTCGCTCGACTTTGGGCCGAGGGACATCCCCTGCATCGGGTTCATCCCCATCATCTGCCCGTAGCATCCCGATAGCAGGGCCCAGGCGTCGGCCATCGTCTCGTCCACCTCCGTGGCGCGCTTCAGGTGGCTGATGGCGTCCTCAACCCTCTTCTCGCGCCGCTTCTCGGCGTCGTCGGGAAGCTGGTTGAGCGTGCGGTAGTCGGCGAGGCCCACGTAGTAGTGCGCCAGGGCCTTGTGCTCGCTGCCGTTCGTCGCCCGCTCGGCGAGGGCCCGGGCCTGTTTCAGCGAGTCGATCGAGCCCTTGTCGGTGGCCTCGCGGATGAGGGTCTTGGCCCGCCGGAGGAGCGAGTCGGTCGTCGCCGTCGTGAGGGTGGATCCGCTTGCCGACGCGGATGCCATCGGCGTGCTCGATCCGCACGCGACGAGGCCACACAGTAGCAGACTGGCCGTGAGCAGGAAGGTCGTTTTTCGAGAGAGGGACGTGGTTGGAAGCATGGGGGGTTGGGTTGGGCGTTTTGGGTTGAGGGTT
>CAZRPQ010000579.1:0-1865 GCA_964601725.1 uncultured Salinivenus sp.
CGCACCGTGAGGCGCGGATCGTCGCTCTGGGCGGTGCCGCGGCCCACGAGCACGCCGTCCAGTTCAGCCCGCCACTGGTGGACGAGCGTGCGGGCCTCGGTGCCGGTGATCCATTGGCTGTCGCCAGTGCGGGTGGCAATGCGGCCGTCGAGCGTCTGGGCCATCTTGAGCGTCACGAGGGGGCGCCCGGTCTCGACGTGGTGGAAGAAGGCCTCATTGAAGCGCCGGCAAGCGTGCTCGGAGATGCCCACCTCCACCGCCACCCCGTGATCGCGAAGCTGCCGGATGCCCTGCCCCTGCGCGGCGGGGAACGGATCGATGGTGCCCACGACGACCCGCGGGATGCCCTTTTCGATGATGAGGTCGGTGCAGGGCGGGGTCTTGCCGTGGTGACTGCAGGGCTCAAGATTTACGTACAGCGTGGCGTCGCGGAGCGCGTCGGGGCCGTGCCGTTGCTCGGCGGACTGGATGACCCGGGCTTCGGCGTGAGGCCCGCCGTAAACTTCGTGGGCCTCCTCCCCGAGCACGGTGCCGTCCGGTCCGACGAGGATCGCGCCCACCATCGGATTGGGGCTGACCGCCCCGGCGCCCCTGCGGGCCAGCGTCAGGCATCGCCGCATCCATGGCGCGTGGCCCTCCTCGTCGACGGCGGTCACACTTCCTCGATGTAGTCCGGGAGCGGCGACTCCGTCAGCTGCCATCTGTCAAAGTAGAACTTGGACTCAGAGCGCGCCTTCTGGTACGGAAGGACGAACCGGCGGGTCGCGGAGGCCGGATGGGCGCGGAAGGCGGCCACGAGCCGGTCCCGCATCGGGGTGTTGGAGAAGAAGCTCCAGTCATGACCGTCGTGGGCCGGTTCCGGGAAAAAGACGACGTGCGCGTCGTCGAGCAGCGTCCGCAGGGCCTCCGCCGCGCGGTGCGGTGCCCTACCTGCCACGGCGGTGATCCGTTCCGTGTCGACCGGGGCGTCGGCCGTCACGAGAAGGGTCGTGCGGGTGGGCGCCCGGAGGATGCGTCCCGCCTCCCGGCCGTCGAGGGCCTCAACCGTTTTCTGCCCCGTGCATCGGGCCCACCACGAGCGCCCGAGCGCCTCCAGCAGCGGAGGGACGTACGCGTCAGGCGAGCGGAGGGTCGTCAGGCCCACCTCGTCGTCGACGTGGTTGGTGCCAGCGAGGTATCCGCGGTACACGTCGCGCGTGTCGAGCAGGTCCTTGAGCGGAACCGAGGGCGTCCCCGACGGATCCGATCGGTCCGCGTCCGGCGTGGTGGGCTCCAGGAGCGCGGGCTCCTCGTGGAAATACTTGAGAATGTCGGGCGGGTCGGGCACGGGTGGGGATGGGAGAATGCGGGAGAGGAGGCGTGGGCGTCCTTCTGCTCAACGCTACACTTATTGCGGAGCTGTGCAAAACCTGAAGAGAATGCCGTTGCGTGTGGGCGGTCTGGGCGCGCAAGTCCCGACCACGGTCGGGGTTTGGGAGCGTGAAAAAAACGCCCACACGCCCGTACTCCCACACTCGCTCCCCACGTTCAAGCGGATCCGAGCGGGGTAGGCAAATACTCTCTTACTTTCCACGCGCGGCCCCGCGGATCGATGCCATGAGCGACAGATTCACAGATTCTATCCAGCTCCCCTTCCCCTACACTCTCTACTCCCGCGCTCCCACGCTCTGCTCAACGACATTGAATCAAACGGACCGGTTGGAGCATAGGCTGCTACTGTAATCCTCCCTCAACCCGTCCTGCCCCGCACCCGCCATGCGCTCGGTGCTCGTCTCCCTCTGGGTCTGGTTCGCCATCGGGGCCCTTATGGTCCTGTGGGTCCCGATCATGGTTGTGGCGCGCCTCCTTGATCGCGACCCGGCGCT
>CAZRPQ010000580.1:0-1857 GCA_964601725.1 uncultured Salinivenus sp.
CGGCTCGTCTAGGTGAAGGAGCCCCCGGCAAAACTGCGGTCAGTGGACGAGGAGGCCGGGGAAGGGTTACAGGCCGTCGACAGAAAGAAAGTGTGAATCGGGATGGGCCTCATTCGCACCCCGGCCAAACAAAAAAGCCCCCGTCACCGACCGGCAACGAGGGCATCGAGAAGAAAGGAAAAGTGGCCTATGACGCCATCTCGGCGGCGTCTCGCCTGAGGGCCTCGACGTGGGTGAGCTCCTCCCACGGGAAGTTGGGCCGCCCGAAGTGCCCGTAGGCGGCGGTCTTCTGGTACCGGGGCTTCAGAAGGTCGAGCCGGTCGATGATGGCGGAGGGGGACAGCTCGAAGTACTCCCGCACCATCTCGCACAGCTCGGCGTCGGGCATGATGCCAGTGCCGTTTGTCGACACGTCGATCGAGACCGGATCGGGCACGCCGATGGCGTAAGCAAGCTGCACGACGGCCTCGTCGCAAAGCTCCGCCGCCACTAGGTTCTTGGCCACGTGCCGGGCGGCGTAGGTCGCGCTCCGGTCCACCTTCGAGGGATCCTTGCCGCTGAAGGCCCCGCCGCCGTGGGCCCCCTTGCCACCGTAGGTGTCCACGATGATTTTCCGACCCGTAAGGCCCGTGTCGCCGTGCGGGCCGCCGGTGACGAAGCGCCCCGTGGGGTTGACGTGGAGGATGAGGTCGTCGTCCAGCAGGTTCGTGGGGAGGGCGCGGGGCAGCAGAATGTCGTGCACGTCCTCCCGAATTCTTTTCTGCGGGACCCCTTCGTCGTGCTGTGTCGAAACGACGACGGTGTGCACCCGCCGCGGGGTCGTGCGGTCGTTCTCATACTCGATGGTCACCTGGCTCTTCGAGTCGGGCCGCAGGTACGGCATCTTGTCCGTTTGCTTGCGGATGTGGGCCAGCTCCTGCACGAGCCGGTGGGCAAACGTGATGGCCATCGGCATCAGCTCCGACGTTTCCCGGCACGCGTAGCCAAACATGAGTCCCTGATCGCCGGCGCCCTGCTCCTCACCGCCGTCAACACCCTGGCTAATGTCCCCGCTCTGCTCGTGGAGGCTGCTGATGACGCCACACGAGTCGGCGTCGAACCGAATGCGGGGATCGGTGTACCCGATGTCCCGAATGACCTCGCGGGCGATCTCTCGGGGCTCCACGTCGGCCTGTGACGTGATCTCGCCGGTGAGCACGACGAGCCCGGACGTCACGAGCGTCTCGACGGCCACCCGGCTCTGCGGATCTTCCGCCAGGTGGGCATCCAGGATGGCGTCGGAAATCTGATCAGCGATCTTGTCGGGGTGACCCTCCGAGACCGACTCAGAGGTAAAAAGGTAAGCCATGAACGATTCGATCGGTGTGAGCGAGAACATTCCCCTCCGAAAAAGGGGCGACTAACTACGCGCCAAAGACGAGAGGGGGCAGGAAAGTTTCGTGCAGAGATCGATAATATAAAGATCGGACTTTTCATTGCCAACGCCATTTTATAAAGACACGCTCAACACAGCCCGGGGGACCTCTCCGCAAGTGCGAAGCTTGCATCAAACGGAGGGGGGGCGTTGCTTCTCCACAGCCCCCGTTGTAGTTTTTCACGACTCTGTGCTATTCGGTCCCACCAAACCATGTGCTGGTCTTCGGCCCCCGCATCCAGCGGGCCTTCAGGCCGGTGCATCTGCGCCCCCACGACGGATCTCCCGTCTAAGCGGGCAGGGCCGGCACCGATCGTCCCTTTGCTTACGTGATCCCATCATCATCAACGAACCGCCAACCATGGCAAGCGACATCGAAGACACGGTTAAGTCGATCATCGTCGATAAACTGGGCGTCGACGCATCCGACGTCTCATCGGACG
>CAZRPQ010000581.1:0-1853 GCA_964601725.1 uncultured Salinivenus sp.
AAGAGAAGCCCGAGCATCCAGTTTCGCTGCACCGACGTTTCGAGGGTGAGGGGCGCGCCATCGAGACGCACGAGGCCCAGCCCCATCACGTACTTGCCCACGGAGCGAAAGCGCAGAGGCCCCACCTCCAGGCCATCCCGCGCCACGAGATACGCGCCCCCCACGAGCCCCGCGAGCGAGGGGAATCCGCTGAGGAACGCCGTAAGGCCGGTGGCGATGATGCCGTCGAGCAGGGCCGCCACGATGCGCTGATGATGCGTGGGCGCCGAGTGGCCCGCGGAGGACCCGTTGTTCATAGAAGCAGGGAGAGGCGATTCGACACAGCAGGGGACCGGGCCCTACCGCGGGTCGTCACGTTACGCGGCGGAAGAGGGGTCCGGGGTGTTCGGCTCCCGGCGCTTCGGATCCGGCGTCGTGGGCTCCCGACGCGTAGGGCTCGGCACCTTGGGCGGCTGCTTGGGCTGTCGCTGCGGAGTGCGCTTGGGAGTGCGCCTCGGGGTGCGCTGGGGCGTGCGGCGACGACGAGGGTTGGTCGGGGAGGTACGAGACTCGGTCATGGGACTGGCACGTATCTCGTCCACATTCCTTCGGACAGGTACGTACGCACCTGTTCCCGCAGTGTTGGCCGCTTTCTACGGTTCCCCCTCGGGAAAAGAGGGTCTTGCACCTCGGAACGAATTGTGCCCACCTGCCCCACGAGCCTGCGGGCCCCTCTTCGCTCGGGATGTTCTCCGGATTCGGGGACCGGACGGCCCCGGCAAAGGGACTCATCTCCTCCGCGGCGGACCGGAAGGCCTCGACGAGGCGATCCTGCATCCGCTCGACGAGTGCCTCGTCAATGGGGGCATGGGTCGCGGCTCGCATCGTGCCGGCATTAGGCACACCTCTGAAAGGAGGCCTCTCAATCGACGGCCCTGTGTACAGCACCACCGTGCATTGGGTCCCCCCTGCAGTCTGCGCCTACCGCACTCTACCGGGATTCCGGAGTCGTCGCCTCCGATTGCGGATCGTCGCTCGCCCCTTCCTCCCCGTCCTCCGACACCTGCCGCAGGGCCTCGGTGTGGGGGCGCGGGCGGGTGACGGTAACCGGCTCCGGCTCGAAGCACTCACGGCACCGCGGCTCGTAGGCCTCCGTGGCCCCCACCAGCACCCGATCCTCCCCCGGCACGATGCGCTGCGAGTGGTTGGCCGGCGCGCCGCAGACGACGCATACGGCGTGGAGCTTCGTGACGTGCTCGGCCACCGCCATGAGCTGGGGCATAGGGTCGAACGGCTCCGCGCGGTAGTCTGTGTCGAGCCCCACCACGATCACGCGGTGGCCGTCGTTGGCGAGTCCTTGACACACCGGAACGAGGGCCTCATCGAAGAACTGTGCTTCGTCAATGCCCACGACGTCCGCGTCGCTCACGAGTCCCTGAATCTGCGAGGGCGCGTCGACCGAGGTGGTGGTCACGGAGTTTTCATTGTGCGACACGACCTCGTCGTCACTGTAGCGCTCGTCCAGGGTCGGCTTGAACACCTCGGTGTGCTGGCGCGCGATGCGGGCCCGGCGCAGCCGACGGATCAGCTCCTCGGTCTTGCCGCTGAACATGGAACCACAGATGATTTCGATCCATCCGGCCGCCGATTCGCGATCGACGATGTGGGGTTCGCGAGCCGACATAGAAGAGAGAGCGATGGGAACGGGAAACGAGTGCGTGCCCAAGGAAACCATCCTTGTGCGGGAATGCCAACCTCGCGACGGGATGGGGCAGGAGGCACGGGGATCCCCTACGAACTGAGGACAGAATCCACCGAAGTTGAGCTTCGGTCAGCGTGAACCTCATCCTCCGAGGGAAGTCCCGTCCATTCTC
>CAZRPQ010000582.1:0-1852 GCA_964601725.1 uncultured Salinivenus sp.
ACCTGTTTGGCGGATTGTCTGAGTCCACCCTGGAGAGTACTTGGTCACTGCGTTCTGTTAGACCTGCACGAGAGAATATTGAGGGGTATATTGCCCTCCACCGAAGTGAGGACGGGAAGAAGCCTACACTGCGTTCTAAGCCTCGAGCTTACGCTGGGACTAAGGCCCCCGTCTTCTGTCCGCGCCAATCGCCCAAAATCTGTACAACGATTCGACACAGATGGGATCACGCCGTAACGCCAGCTCAGGGCGTGAAACATAACTGTAGTTCCAAAGCCCCCGCGTCCGACTCCACGATCCCCCCCGTGGCCGCACTCCTGATCCTGCTCTCCGTCATCGCCGTCTCAATCGTGGTGACGCGGATTGCCACGCGGGCGTTTGTGCTCACGGGTCTTTCCAAAGAGACGGCTCAGTTTCAGGCCCGGTCCATCATCACGGGCACCGGTTTCACGACCGACGAGGCCGAGCACGTCGTCAATCACCCCGTGCGCCGCCGCATCACGCTGACGCTGATGCTCGTAGGGAACGCTGGTCTCATCACGGCCATCTCCACGTTTGTCCTCTCGTTTACGAATACCAGCACCACTACAGAAGCGCTCCAGCGAGGCCTTGTGCTGGCCGTGGGGCTCGGCGTGTTGGCCTACCTTGCCCTCAGCGACCGAGTGGACCGCTATCTCTCGACTCTGATCGAGTGGATGCTCGACCGCGTGGTGGGATTCCAGGTGCGAGACATGCACACGATCCTGAACCTGGGCGGTGGGTACATGGTGACCCGGATGGAAGTAGATCCCGAGTCCAGGCTCGCCGGTGAGACGCTGCGCGCCATCAACCTCCCGGCCGAGGGCCTGATCGTGCTGGCCATCGAGCGCCCGGACGGGACGGTCGACTACGCGCCGGGGGCAGACGACTGCGTGCCGGCCGACGGCTGTGTCATCGTGTACGGGCCGGAGAACCAAATCACGCAACTCTGCGATCAGCTCCGGTGCGAGTTCGACCCGACGGAGGCGATGGATTCGGCGTAGGGCGTTGGAATGGTGAAGGTTAGAAGGGTGGAAGGTTGTTGGGCGGTGGCGCCTTCGATGACGACGAGACCCGCTTCCAACCTCGGAATCGCCCCGACACATTAAGCTGCGGTCGGCGGTCCGCCGTTCACGTTGAATGTTCAGAAGCTGTTTGGCGGACTGTCTATGGCCTGCGACTTCGCGGATCTTGTGCAGAACGGGTTCTGCACTCGCCCGGTAGCGCTGCTACAGGGCTCGTTTGGGCCCCGTTCGTGCACGTCGCCTGCTATGTCTCGGCTGAATATCCATCCACCAAACAGCTTCTCAGTAGTTGTACCCGGTGGCTTCGGCCTCGGTGGCCTCCACGCCGAGGCTGTTGGTGATTCGGTTGACGAAGTTGAAGTAGGAGGTGACGAGGACGATGTCGAGCACGGCGCGGTCGGACCAGCCCGCATCGCGCAGGGTGTGGACATCGGCTTCGCTCATGGCCCCAGGGGAAACGGTGAGCTTCGTGGCGATGTCGCACGCTGCGCAGAGTTGATCGTCGAGTTCGTCGAGGGCGGTGTGGTCGTCCGCCAGTTGCTGCACGCGGGCCTCGTCGCGCCAGTAGGCCTGGAGCGCCTCGGCGTGGTGGCGCACGCAGTAGTCGCACTCGTTGGCGGCGGAGACCACGACGGCGATCGCCTCGCGGTCGGCCCGGCTCAGGGGGGAGGAGCCGAACAGGACGGCGTCGTAGAGGTCAAGGTGCTCTTTCAGCGCGGCGGGGTTTTGGCTGTGCACCTTCAGCACGTTGGACACCTTGCCGCGCTTCTCGGCAATCGCGTCGTAGAGCTCTTTGAGGTCGCCGGTGG
>CAZRPQ010000583.1:0-1849 GCA_964601725.1 uncultured Salinivenus sp.
TCGAACGGCGGCGCGTCCGGGACCTCGGTGCCGCGGCGATACGGGGTGAGCGTGCGAAAAGGCACGTCGATCGTCGTCCAGCGCTCGGGGGGCTCGATCGGCGCGCGATAGCTGATGGAGCCGCCCGCCTCCGTGTACGTCGTGAGCCGGTAGCGCTGCCCGTCACCGCGGAGATGGAGCCGCAGGCCGTCGGCCCCGCCCAGGTCGTAGGTGGACTCCGGGGCGCGAACCGACGCGAACCCGCCGCCCTGCTTCAGCGACACCGTGCCGGCAAAGGCGGCCCCGTCGTCGGTCGCCACGAACCGGCTCTCCGACATTCCGCCCATCACCGGGTCGTCGATGCTCCGCCAGTCGGACGGATCGTCCGGGTCGGACGACGAGAAGTCGAACAGAGGAGACATGGGCATCGCAGGAAGTGGAGAGGACGCGTCCGAAACGTCTCACTCGTCCCAGATCAGGGACTGCGTGTAGGGGCTGCCCTCGACGGTCCAGTCTTCGACGGGGAGGTAGCGGTAGCTCCGGTCGAGCGCGGCGATGGCCTCCATGTCGTCGTCCGTCAACGCGAGCTCGGCGGCCTCCAGGTTCTCCCGGATGTGGGCGGGCGTCGTGGACTTCGGAATGACGACGGTGTCGCGATGCAGGGCCCAGCTGATGAGCACCTGTGGGGGCGTGGCGTCGTGCCGCTCTGCGATGTCGTGGATCGTAGGCTCCTCCAGCAGAACCGGCTCGTCGTCCGCCTTCATCGAGTCCGGGCGGTCGTAGGAGCCGAGCGGGGAGTACGCCGTGAGCGGAATGCCCTGCTCCCGAGCGAAGGAGAGCATCTCGGGCTGCTGCAGGTACGGGTGCAGCTCGATTTGATTCATCTCGGGCTCGACGCGGCCCGCGTCCATCAGCAACTGCAACTTCGGAATGTTGAAGTTGGACACGCCGATGTGCCGGGCCAGGCCCTCGGCCTTGAGCTCCTCCATCGCCGCCCAGGTCTCGGTGAGGGGAATCTCGTCCAGAGACACGAGCTCGGAGGGGGAGCTGGGGTAGTCTATGCCGTGCTCGAAGGCCACGGGCCAGTGGACGAGGTAGAGGTCCAGAGCGTCGAGTTGAAGGTCGTCGAGCGTCTGTTCGAGGGCCGGGCGGACGTGCTCTGGGGCGTGGGCGTCGTTCCAGAGCTTCGAGGTGACCCACACGTCGTCGCGGTCGACCACGCCCGCGTCAAAAGATTCGGTGAGGGCCTCCCCCACCTCGGCCTCATTTTTGTAGATCGCGGCGCAGTCGATGTGCTGGTACCCCGCCTCCAAGGCCGTCTTCACCGCCTCGTAGGCGTCCCCCGGAGCGGACTTCCAGGTGCCGAGGCCGAGCATGGGCAGTTCGTCGCCGTTGTCGAAAGAAATGGTCTGCATCAGTGTCGTCGAGGAGTTGAGCTTGTGGGGTGATGAATTTGCATGTGGCTAGAAGTCCCCGGTGGTCTGAATGATCCCCAGCACATGGGCGTTCAGGCATCTTTGAGCCCCAATTCGTACGTGGCGTCTCACGCGGTCCCCACGGCCCGAATCGCCGAAGCGAACCGGTCAATCTCGTCCTCCGTGTTGTAGTAGTGCACCGACGCGCGGACGAGGTCGGGCAGGTCGCGGGTTTCCGCGTCGAGGCGCGTGGAGCTGGGCGTAGAGACGGACACGTTGATGTCCCGTTCCCGCAGCGCCTTCTGAATCTCTTTCGCGCCGGCCTGCTCGGCGCTGAAGGTGGTGATGCCACAGCGGACGCGTCCCTGGTCGTGAACGGTGACCCCGGGACTGCGGCTCAGTTCGCCGCGCAGCGTGGCGGCGAGGCGCTGGTTTCGCTCGAAGATGGCGTCGAG
>CAZRPQ010000584.1:0-1848 GCA_964601725.1 uncultured Salinivenus sp.
CGCTCGGCTTCGTGACGCAGGCAGAGATGCTGTCGCACCGCTACGACAGCCGCACGCTCTCGGTGGTGCTGGCCGTGCTGAGCGTCGTCGCCTTCGTGCCCTACCTGACGTTGCAGATGAAAGGGGCAGGGCTGCTTCTCGAAACGATCTCGGAGGGGGTCGTGCCGCAGTGGCTCGGGGCGCTGGTGGCCTACGGCGTGGTGCTGATCTACGTGTTTGCCAGCGGCATGATGGCGATCGGCTGGACGAACACGGTGCAGGGCCTCTTCATGATGGCCGTGGCCTGGTTTCTGGGGCTCTACCTGCCGGAGGCGCTGCACGGCGGCATTCAGCCGATGTTTGAGGCCATCGCGGCGAACGGCCAGGAGGCGATGCTCGAAGCGCCCGGCCTCGCCGCCGACGGCTCTCCGTGGAACTGGGCCGGGTACAGCTCGGCCGTCATCGTCTCGGCCGTGGGATTCTCGATGTGGCCCCACCTCTTCATGCGCGCGTTCACGGCCCGCAGCGACCGGACGCTCAAACTGACGGTGGTGCTGTACCCCACCTTTCAGCTCTTCCTGGTGCCCATCCTGCTGATCGGCTTTGCGGGCGTACTCGCCTTCCCGGAGGTGTCCGACCCGGACACCATTGTGCCGCACCTGCTCACGCAACTTGAGCTCTCCCCGGTCTTGGTAGGCCTCGTGTGCGCGGGGGCCCTGGCCGCGTCCATGTCCTCCGGCGACGCCATTCTCCACTCCGCCGCCTCCATTGGGCTCCGGGACGGCATCAAGCCGCTGCTCTCCGCCCCGATGAGCGACACCCGCCAGCGGCAGTGGATTCGGGGCCTGGTCGTCGCCATCAGCGCCACGGCCTACTACTTCGCGGTGTTTTCGGAGGTGGGCATCGTGGCCCTCTTGCTCGGGGCCTACGGCGGGGTGGCGCAAATCTTCCCGCTCATCTTTGCTGCCTTTTACTGGCCACGGGCCACCGGGGCGGGCGCGCTGTCGGGCCTTCTTGTCGGCATCGGCGTCAACACGCTGTTTCTCGTCGCCCCGCACCTGCGCCCCATTCCGCTGCACGAGGGCGTCTACGGACTCGTGGCCAACGTGGCGGCCTTCGTCGCGGTGAGCCTCTGCACCGCACCCCACGACCGCGATCGCCTTGCGGCGTACACGGGCCCGAGTCGGAGCGTGCCCGAGCCGACCTCCTGACTGCTCATCGGAGCTGTCATTGGCGTAGAGTTTGCGCCTCCCAACTCTGACGGACAGGTTTCCGTCACCCCGACACTTCTCCTCATCCAACCCCCTCAACTCATGCACCGTCTTTGCTTCGGCTTTCTCCTCGGCTTCGCCCTGTTCGCGTCCCCGGCCCAGGCGCAGGATGACCTCGGTGACGCCCTCAAGGCTGTGGGCCAGCGGTACGCCGACAACTACACGCAGCCCGTGACCGATGCCCTCGGGGCCAACCTGAACGCCGGCCTCTTCCGCACCGCGGAGGTCGGGGGGGAGGGCGTACTGCCAGTGATTGACATCTACGTGGGCGTGGCGGGGATGGGCGCACTCACAGGGGGATCGTCAAGCTCGTTTGCCCCACAGGACGAGACCGTGACCACAGACGACGGGCGCACTCTCGAGATCAACTACGAGCCCGATCAGGTCCCGACAGTCTTCGGCGAAGAATCCTCACCGGGCCAGGTGACTATTTCTGATCAGGACCCAGCTACACCAGACGCGACAGAATCTCTTCCGCGTGGCCTCCTCAACACCTCCATCGCTCCTCTAGCAGTCCCCCAGGTGGGCGTCGGAACGGTGCTCGGCACGGACGCGCAGCTTCGCTACCTCCCCGAAACCTCCATCAGCGACTACGGCT
>CAZRPQ010000585.1:0-1841 GCA_964601725.1 uncultured Salinivenus sp.
TACTGCGCGTACCGCCTCCAACGGCACGGCTACAGCCTCGTGGTTGCCAGCGTGGGCCTCTTGGCCGTCCTGAACGCGATCTACAACACCGCCGCGACGCTGAAGGTGGCGAGTGTCCATCTTCCCGCCAAGCTGTGGTGGTACAAACTGGAGTTTCTGGGAAGTGCGGCCAGTCCCTCGGTCGCCGTCGTGGTAGTGCTGGCCTATCTGGGCTACAAGCGGTGGCTCACACCACCGATCATCGGCGTGCTCGTGGCGGTGCCGGCCATGGTGGTGCCACTGATTATTTCGAATCCGGGCCATGTGATGATTGTCGAGCCGACGCTCGTCTCTGTGGACGGTCTTCAGGCGCTCGAACACGAGTTCCCGCCCCTGTTCGCAGCGTTTCTGGCTTGGGGACATGGGGGGTTTCTGTTTGCCGCCCTTTTCGTTGCGTATAGCGGGTTCAGCGGGGCGGCCCGGCGTGCGCCGGCCCTGCCGATCAGCGCCGCCCTGTTTCTGCCGGTGCTCGCCAGTCTGCTGAAGATGCTGGAGGTGTACCCGCCCGGGGGGGACGGCATCAACATCACGCCCGCGCTTAGCACCGCCATGGTGGTCCTGGTCGCCCTCGCCATTGGGCACTACCGGTTGTTCGACCTGCTCCCCGTGGGACGCCGGCAGGCATTCAACGTGATGGAGGACGGCTATGTGCTAGTCGACGCCGCCGGTACGGTCGTGGACGTCAATGACGCCGCCCGGTCGCTGCTCGGAGTGGAGGGCCTGGTGGGACGACCCGTGGACGACGTTCTTCCGGTGTCCGGTCCTCCCGAGGATACGAACGGTCCCCTCACGTTCACGGTGGAGGATCGGGTGCTGCAGGTGCGGTCGTCCGTCATCCGGGACGGGGCGGAGCGCGCCGGGTGGGTGCTCATGCTGCGCGACATCACGGCCCTGCACGAGCGGGAACAGGAACTGCAACGCGAGAACGAACGGCTCGACCGCTTCGTGGGGGTCGTGTCGCACGACCTGCGCAATCCGCTCAACGTGGCGACGGGGCGCCTTGAACTGGTTCGTGACACCTACGAGGACGAGCACGTCCGGGCGGCGGACCGGGCCCTCGAACGCATGCGCCGTCTGATCGACGACCTTCTGGTGCTGGCCCGGCAGGGCGAGTCGATCGACGCCGACGACACGGCCCTGGCCTCGATTGCGGACACCACTCGAGCCGCGTGGCAACACGTTGACACGGCACAGGCGCAGCTTCGGGTTGAGGCCACGCGGACCGTCGTCGCCGTGGAGGGCCGAGTGCAGCAGCTCTTCGAGAATCTGATTCGGAACGCGGTGGAGCACGGCGGTGAAGGAGTCACCGTCACGGTGGGCGACCTCAAGGGTGGATTCTACGTGGAGGACGACGGGGTAGGCTTGTCGGAGGCCGACCGGGACCAGTTGTTCGAGTCGGGCTACACGACGGCGTCGGAGGGCACTGGCTTCGGGCTCTCGATTGTGGAGGAGATTGTCGACGCGCACGGATGGACCGTCGAGGCGACCGAGGGACCCGCGGGCGGGGCCCGGTTCGAAATTACGGGCGTCGACGGGGCGGAGGGGGCACCGGCGGCGGAGCGGCCGGAGCGGGGCGGCGACGGGCGTTCCCGCACGCCCAGCGATGGGGGCGAGACCGAGGCGGCCCCGGATCGCCTGTCCGCTACGAACGGAGGAGATTCGCCGCCCGACGACCGGACGACGGTGCTCGTGGTGGACGACGAGGTGGGGATGCGGCGGTACGTGCGCGATGTTCTGGCGGACACGTTCCACGTCCTGGAGGCCGCAGACGGAGAACGGGGCCTCTCGCGGGCCCGCGCCGC
>CAZRPQ010000586.1:0-1838 GCA_964601725.1 uncultured Salinivenus sp.
CGTTCACCATCACGACGGTGCTGCGGCTGCTGGCCATTGCCGTGGCGTTTATCGGCGTCCTTACGGCGCTCATGGCGCTGGCCCTGGAGCGGCGGCGCGAGATGGGCGTGCTGCGCGCCTCCGGCATGACGCCGCCGCAGGTGGGGGGCTACCTCACGCTGCAATCGGGCCTGATGGGCGCCATCGCGGGCGTGCTCTCCCTCCCGCTCGGCTATGTGCTGGCCTACGTGCTTGTCTTCGTGATCAACAAGCGCTCGTTCGGCTGGACCCTCCAGCTTACGGTCCCGACCGACGTACTGCTGCAGGCCCTCGTCCTCTCGGTGGGGGCGGCCCTCCTGGCCGGCCTGTACCCAACGTGGCGCATGGCCCAGTCGAGCCCGGCCGTGGCGCTCCGGGGAGAATAACGGTTCATGGAGGCCCATCAACCAGAGGCCTCGAGGGTCGTTTTGGTCCGCGGGGTTGCGACCGCGAATTGAACGAGCACGTCCGATGGACTTTGCGGCCTGGGAGGTTCTTTTGGTGGGGGTCCTCATCGTCCTGTCCCTGCTCTCGAAGGCGGTTCTCAAGCACCTCGACCTCGTCGGCTACCTGCTCATCGGGGCCGGCCTTCAGGTGCTCAACGAGGGGTGGCCGATCCTGACGCCCGAGAACCAGAAGCTGCTCACGTTTCTCGCCGAGTTTGGGGTGGTGGCCCTCCTCTTCCGCATCGGGCTGGAGTGCAATCCCAGGCACCTTCTCCGGCGCCTCTCGGGGGCGACGGTCATCTGGATTGTGAACGTGACGATCACTCTGGGAACCGTCCTCGGGGCTGCTCTCGTCCTGCTCGATTGGGCTCTGCTCCCGAGCCTCTTCGCCGCCGTCGCCCTGACGGCCACCGGCATTGGGGTGTCGGTGCGCGTCTGGAAGCAGGCCGATCAGCTGGGCTCGGCGAAGGGGGCGCTGATGCTCGACGTGGCGGAGCTCGACGACCTGTCCGGGGTGGTGCTCCTGGCCCTCCTCGCTGCGCTTGCCCCCCAACTCCAGGCCGGCGCCTCGACGGCCCTGATCGGCCCCGCGGCCCTCACGCTCGGGTATACGCTGGGCAAGATGGCCCTCCTGATGCTGGGCGGATTTCTTTTTGCCCAGTATCTGGAGTATCCCCTCACCCACTGGCTCGATGACCTCCAGCCCCGGTCGGACATGATGATTAGTGTGCTGGGGGTCGGGCTCGTGGTCGCGGGCCTCACGGCCCTGCTCGGCTTCTCGGCCGCCATCGGGGGCTTTTTCGCCGGGCTCATCTTCAGCCGCGACCCGCTCTCCGTCAAGATCGACGCGTCGTTCGACTCGCTCTACGATCTCTTCGTTCCGTTTTTCTTCATCTACGTCGGGTTTCGCCTGGACCTCCCAGTTTTGCTGGACAACCTGGGCCCGATGCTCCTTCTGTTCGTGGTCGCCGTGGTCGGCAAGGGGCTGGGGTCGTTTCTGCCGGTGGTGAAGCGGCTTCGGCTGCCGAGTGCCCTGGCGTTTTCCCTTGCCCTCATGCCCCGCGCCGAGATCACGCTGCTGGTAATGCAGCGCGGACTCGATCTCGGGGTGCTGTCGCAGGACGCTTACGGAGTCGTCGTAGGCGTGGTGGTACTCACGATGGTGGGAGTGCCCCTCGTGCTGCGCCTGATGATGCCGACCGCTACCACGACGTAGTCTTGCGTGCGGGTAGAAGGCCTGTAAGATGTCACGGAGGGCCGAACGGGCCGAGCCTCCGGTCGTTGGGATACCCTAGTCTTTCAGACCTACACTGCCCGACATGTCCCGCTCGCTCTGGATCCTCACGACCCTCGCCCTCGCCGCGGCCGTCCTCG
>CAZRPQ010000587.1:0-1838 GCA_964601725.1 uncultured Salinivenus sp.
ATGAGTTCGTGAGTCATGAGTCCTGAGTTTTGGGTCGGGGGGTATGAGTCACGAGGCGGAAGGAGCGTATTGGAGGTCGCGGGGACTGCGCAGCTTGCGGTACATGTTACGCACTGGGCGGCTTCTCCTCCGCGGGAGCGGCAGGTGACTCGACCCCCGCCGGGGCCTCCGGCGTCTCCGTAAGCTCACGGAAGACATCTTCGAGGCTCGACTCGATGGGCGTCAGTTCCGTGAGCACCCAGCCGCGGTCGGCGCAGAGCTGAAACACATTTGCGGCGGGTTCAGTGTCGCCCTCGGCGGCAAGCTCGTAGGTGCCGTTCGTGCGCTGGACGGAAGCCACGCCCTCTACGTCTTCGAAGGCACCGCCCACGTCGGCGTCGCTGGGCGCGTCGACCGTCACGCGCAGCCGTGTGCCGCCCATGAACTGCTGCCGCAGCTCCTCGGTGGGGCCGTCCGCCACGATGCGCCCCTGGTCGATGATGAGGATGCGGTCGCACGTCATCTCCACCTCCTTCAGGATGTGGGAGCTGAGCATGACCGTTTTTTCCTTCCCGATCTCCTTGATGAGCTCGCGGATCTCGGCGATCTGGTTGGGGTCGAGCCCCGTCGTGGGCTCATCGAGGATGAGGACGGGCGGGTCGTGCAGGAGCGCCTGCGCGAGGCCCACCCGCTGCTGAAACCCCTTGGACAGCTCCCCGATCCGCTTGTGCCGCTCCGGCCCCAGGCCGCAGACGTCCATCATCTCCTGGATGCGATCATCGATTTTGGCCTCGGGCACCGACTGGAGGTCGGCCGAGAGGCGGAGGTAGTCGATCACCGGCATGTCGGTGTAGAGCGGCGTGTCCTCGGGGAGGTACCCAATCTGCCGCCGAACGGCCTCCGGCGCGTCGTGGATGTCGTGGCCTTCGACCGTGGCGGTGCCGGCGGTGGGCTCCAGGTAGCACGTCAGAATGCGCATCGTCGTCGTCTTGCCGGCCCCGTTGGGCCCGAGAAAGCCGAGCACCTCGCCGGTATTCATCTCAAAACTCACGTCGTCCACGGCGGTCTGGTCGCCGTACACCTTCGTCAGATTCGACGCAGTGATGCCCATGAGAGTCGACGGGAGAACAGTCGGTGGAGAGACGAGATCGATACTGCGTGGTTGCCCAAAATGTCACTTTTATGAAACGGCACCGGCCATTTGATATTGTATCGTGGCTTCGGAGATGCTGTGAAAACCCCTAAAAGGCCCGAGAATCGACCGCCGCCGCGAGGGCGTTGATCGTGTGTGAAGGATGCGTCTGACATTCCACGTTTCGGTGTCCATCCATACATTGAGTCCCGCGCCCCACCCTTCGGACTCTGCTCGTATACCTTATGGCCGTCCCCTCGCTTCCGGACTGGAATCGCGCCGTCGTAAAAGTTGGCAGTGCGCTCGTGGCCCCCGACGACCGCGGGTGCAGCACGACGCACCTGCTTCCCATCGCCCGGTTCATCATCGAGAGTCGGCAGGCGGGGAAAGAGGTCATCCTCGTCTCCTCGGGTGCAGTCGCCGCCGGGCTCGCCGAGCAGGGGCGGAGCGGCCCGGGCACCGGGCTCTCCATTCCCGAGCGACAAGCCCTCGCCGCCCTCGGGCAGCCGCTGCTGATGGCCCACTGGCGCCGCCTGTTCGACGTGCCCTGCGCGCAGGTGCTGCTCACGTACGACGACCTGCAGCGCCGCTCTCGCTTCGTCAACGCCAAGAACACAATCGCCGAGTTGCTCGACCGCGGCACCCTCCCCATCGTCAACGAGAACGACACGGTGGCCGTCGAGGAACTGAAGGTGGGCGACAACGACAACCTTGCCGCCTACGTGGC
>CAZRPQ010000588.1:0-1833 GCA_964601725.1 uncultured Salinivenus sp.
CGAGGCGGTACAGGTACGCCGGCCCGGTGCCGGTCTCGAAGGTGTCGCGGGCGTCAAAGGGGTCGGGGTGATTGGAGAGGAGCTCGGGCATGGGAGACGGGGATCGTATGTTGAGGAGCGCAGGGGCTGCTGGTACTCGCAACAACGGCCCCAGGCTCCGCTCATGCGGTGGGACGATCCCGATCTCCCGTGTCGGGCGCTTCCCCACATGTTTCGCGCATGGGTGTCCGGGCGTGTGGGTGAGGGGACGATACGCAGGAAGTTTGGACCCGTGCAGTGTTCTCCACGCCCGTTCCTGTGCTTCCGCCTCCGGAAGGCACTCCGCCGAGAATGCCGCACGAGTACGGGACCGTCACGGGGCGATCCTTCCGGAGGCAGTCGACGGCGAAAAAGTCCGGGGCGAACGGATCGGGGTCCCCGCCCGTGATGAGCGCCGCCACCCCCGCTTCCACAGCCGGCGCGAGCTTGAAGCCATGGCCGCTAAAGCCGGAGACGAGGTAGAGGTCGTCGGCCTCCGGGACGGGGCCGACGACCGGGTGGGCGTCCGGGGGGATTGTGTAGAGGGCGCCGCATCCGCCCCAGGACACGGTGCGCTCGAACGAAGGGGGGCGTTCCGAAATGGCCGAGCGGGTGAAGTCGAGAAAATCCGGCCTGACGCTCTCGGCGTAGATGGCCGTCCGCTCCCCGAAGTCGCCCGGCGGCTCGAGGGAGGTCTGCTCCGGCCGGAGGGCCTGGAGAGGATCGTCGAGATTCAGGGACTCGAGAAGCGCCCCCACCCAGGGGCCTCCGGCGTTGACGACAACGTCCGACGCGACGGTCTCCCCCGCCGCGGTCCGAACGCCTCGCACGGTTCCGTTGGTCGACCCGTACCTCGGTGGCGGCGACCCCGGTGCGAACGGTGGCCCCCCGCTGCCGGGTGGCGTCGGCGAGGGCGGACACCGTTTGCAGGGGAGTGACGTCGCCGCCTCCGTCGGAGGGGTTCCGAACTCTTTGCCGGCGGAGGGGAGCTGGAGCGCTCTCAGCTCAGAGGGCGTCGAACGACCACCCCTCCGGTGCCACCGTCTCCAGAATCGCCGCCAGCGCCGGAAGGGTCCCGTCCTCGCAGCCTGAGTTGTCGTCGAGCCTGTACGGGAGGGTCCGGCGAGGCGGATCAGCGACGATCTTCGGGCACGGACCTGGGGCTCTCTTGCCTACGGGGATCTGATTGGCCTGGTTATCCCATCAGATCGAAGGCAAGCGGAATCGCGATCACGAGGAACGCACCCATGGCCCCGATGGCACTGACGATGGTACGGGTCGTCACGTTGTGCTGCTCCTCAATCAGCTTTTCAAGGTCACTTTTTACTGACCCCAGCTCCGCTTTCGTGGCGATCTTCTCGTCGTGGCGGTCAATCCGGTCCCCGAGGCTGTCGATCCGATCGTTCGTTTCGTCGATGCGCTCCGTGAGCTGACCTTCGAGGTCGTCCAGGTCGTCCTTTATGGCGCTGGCGACATCGAGGTCCGACAGGATCTCGGCAATCCGTTCGGCCTATTCGGGGCTGAACGTGACGTCCTTCTGGAGCCGGCGGGCGGCCTTGAGGGTGTCGATGGGCATAGCTATCCGATCAGGTAGATGACAAGCGAGATCACCACCGCGAGGACTGCGCCCATAGCCGCAACGGCGCCGACGACGGTCCGGATCGTTGCGCTGTGTTTCTCCTCGATCTTCTGCTCCAGCCGGTTCTCCACCGCGCTTACCTCCGTCTTCACCACCTTCAGGTCCGACTGGGTGGCGACCTTCTCGTCGAGGCGATCAATGCGGTCGCCGAGATGTGTTTCGACCTCATCGATGCG
>CAZRPQ010000589.1:0-1829 GCA_964601725.1 uncultured Salinivenus sp.
AGTCCTTGCCGGCGATGGGCACGTCGTTCTTCTCGGCCAGCTGCTCCAGGGCCGGGATGTCGGCCGAGAGGTTGGGCGCGCCGTTGGCGTAGGCGACCCCTTCCTTGAGGGCCGCGTAGGCGTAGAGCTGGGAGGGGGCAATGGACGGATCGTTGTTCCTCATGCCCTCCTCGAACTTTTCAATCGAGAGGTGGCACTCGGAGGGCTTCATGTAGATCTCCGTGGAGCCGCACCAGATCATGACGGCGCGGTCCGCATCGGTCTCCTCCATGCGCTGGCGGATGTCGGCCCGGAGCGCCTCGGCCAGGTCTTTTTTCGTGGCCTCCTGCTTCACGTTGGGCCCGTCAAGGCGCTTGACGTACTCCTTACTGAAGGCGGCCGCCATCGGCTCGATGGTGTGGAGGAAGTCCTCCAACGGGGCCAGGTCGTCCTGATCGAGCACCTCGGCCCGCGCGGCGGCCTCGTAGGCGTCGTCCTCAAAGACGTCCCACGCCCCAAACTCGAGATCCTCCAGCGGCGCCAGGTCGACGAAGTCTTTGATGAGCGGGCTTCGGTGCTCGGAGCGCCGGCCCAGGCGGATGGTTTGCATCTGCGAGAGGGAGCCGATGGGCTTGGCGTGCCCGCGGCGGATGGCCTCCACGCCGGCGATGAACGTGGTCGAAACGGCGCCGAGCCCAGGGGTAAGGACCAGAAGCTTGCCGTCGTGGGGCGTAATGTCGGGGTCAGGGGTGCTGTCGGACATCAAATGATCGGAGTGGTTCGGGTTCGAATGGGGTGGGGCGGCCTCCCTGCCCGATCAACTCGGGCCTCTCGGAGGGGGGCGGACTGGGAGCCGGAACACACGTACTCGGAGGGGAAGACCCGGTCTTTTCGGGGACTGAAAATGAGCCTATCTAACATAGACGCATCAGGGACGCCAAAGGTAACACGGACGAACTGGGGTGGCGGTGCCAAGGACGACGGGAATTCCTTCTTCCTCAGAAAACGGAGTGGAACAACGGTTACGGATCAAGAAATTTGCGCGCTCGGGCATTCTCAGGAGGAATGACGTTGGGGGAACGGTTCTCAACGAGGGCCTGCAGCGTTTCCCAAATTCGCTCGCAGTTTCGCCCGTCGCCCCCGAGCATGTGCTCGTCCAGGAACGCCTGAGCCGCGTCGCGGCAGCAGTCGGGGTCGGCCAGGGCCTGCTCGACCTGCGCGAGGAGCTGCTCAAAATCGTGGGCCAGGAGCCCGCCGTGCTCCTCGGGGGGCAGCTTCCAGATGTGGCGGGCCGACTCGACCTCGCTCTCCAGCACCCCCGCAAACGTGTAGGTGCGCGACATGAAGGCTTCGTCGGCGTCGGCCACGGGGTAGACGTGGATGGTGGGGCGGCCGGTGGCGTAGAAGAGGTTGGCGATGCTGCTGTAGTTGGTGATGAGCGCGTCCGCCACCTGCAGGTCGAGATAGTTGTCCGGATACCGGTCCTTGTACTTCAGCATCACGTGCTCGTGGCGGGCGGCCAGGTCGTCGAGCATCGCGCGGTAGTCGGCCTCAAACCGGTACGAGTCGTGCAGGCGCAGGATGACGTTGGCCCCGCGCTGCCCGATGTGGCGCACGAGGCGGTCGATGAGGTCTGCGTCGGTGCCCCAGTGCTCGAACACCTCGCCGTAGTGCCAGGTGGGGGCCACGAGGACCGTGGGCGTCTCGGCCACGTCGAACGGGTAGTACGGCTGGGCGCGGGACCGGTCCAGGGGGGTGCGCAGGTCGTCGTGGCTGGCGGCACCCAAGAGCCGAACGTTCTCCGGATGGATACCGGTCACCTCCGTCCGGTGCTTCTTGTCCCACGGCCC
>CAZRPQ010000590.1:0-1824 GCA_964601725.1 uncultured Salinivenus sp.
AGATGGTGTTCGCCTTCGGCGGCCCCATGGGCCTGGAAAACTCCATGAGCATGGGCGTCGTCAGCGCCACGGCCCGGCAGCTTCGCCCCGGCGACCCAATGATCTACGTGCAGACGGACGCCCCCATCAATCCTGGCAGCAGTGGCGGGCCGCTGGTGAATGAGGCCGGGCAAGTCGTCGGGATGAACACGCTCAACGTCTCGCAGTCGGGCGGGAGCGAAGGGCTCGGGTTCGCTGGGCCGAGCAACATCGTCGAGGCCGTCTACGCACAGATTCGGGAGCACGGGCACGTGCGCCGGGGCATTATCGGCGTGAACGCGCAGACGATTACGCCGGAGCTGGCCCGTGCGCTCAACGTCGACCGATCGTACCGCGTCGTCCTGAGCGACGTGTACCCCGGCAGTCCGGCCGAGCGCGCCGGCCTCCGTCCCGGCGACGTGATTACGCACCTCAATGGAGAGCCCATGCACAACGGTCGCGAGCTGGCCGTGAACATCTACCCCAAGCTGGGATCCCTCGTCCGGCTCAGCGTCGTTCGGGGCGATTCCACCTTCCATGCGGACGTCCGGGTCGTGCGGCGGCGCAACGACCAGGCCCGCTTTGCCAGCATGGCCAACCCGGAGAAGCACCTGGTCAGCACGCTGGGCATCCTGGCCCTGCCCCTGACGGAGGAGGTGGCCAAGCACGTGGCGAACCTGCGGCTGCCCTCCGGCGCCGTGGTGGCGGCGAGCAGTCGCCCCCCAACCCCCTGGGGCGACCGGCTCAAACCCGGCGACGTGATTTACACCCTCGACGATCAGCGCGTCGAGGACCCCGATCAGCTTCGCTCGCTGCTCGACTCAAAAGAGTCCGGCATGCGCCTTCTCGCCCACGTCCTTCGCGATGGGCAGATGCGATACCTCGTCCTGCGCGCAAAGTGAGGGCAGGGGACCGTGCCGACTGTTCCCGTCCCTGGCTTCCAGTTCATGCACCAATGGCGGGAATGTCCTGTACGAATGGGGCACCGTCCGCCTCCTCACACCCGGCGTAGAGAATGCACCGGTTGGACCGAAGCCCCTCTTGTTCCCCAAAGCGGAGATCGTCCGGCCGCGCGTTCGTCGCGGCGACGGGCCGCCTCGTCGCCGCGGCCCTTTTTCTCGTGATGGTGACGGGACCCAGTGCAGAGGCGCAGAACGTTCGGGTGGGCGTCCGCACCGGTCCCACGTTTGGGTTTCTAAACGACAGCAGCGTCCCGTTCACCGGCAACACCGCGACCATCAACGCAAATCCGCGGCTTGATTTTCACGCCGGGGCCTACGCGATCGTGCCCGTGACCGAGCACCTTGCCCTCCAGCCGGAGCTGCTCTACGTCCAAAAGGGAGGCCATTTCTCCCGCCCTAGGTCCGAGAGCTACGCCGTGGAGCGGTACCGGCTGTCGTATCTGCAGGGAGAGCTGCTCGGCCGCCACGACGTTTCGATTCCCGGCCCCTTGTCCCTGCACGCCGTCGCCGGGCTTTCGATCGACGTGGCCCTGGGCGGCACCCTCCGGCGCAACCTCCGTGCCGCGGAACTCGATTTTGAGGAGCAGGTGGCGCTCATGGAGACCGGACAGCTCCGGCGTTGGGGCGTTGGGGCCCTCGTCGGCGTGGGACTCGGATACCCGGTTGGCGCGGCGAGCCGCCTGACCCTCGATGTTCGGTACAATCCGGGGTTTCGCTCCGTGTTTAGGACCCAGGAGCGACCCGCAGGTAGTCAGCCGGATCGGATCAAGGAGGTTTTCCCCCTCACCAGCTCTCTCTTTCGGCACGACGTGGTCACCGCCAGTCTTTCGTACACCCTGCCGCT
>CAZRPQ010000591.1:0-1818 GCA_964601725.1 uncultured Salinivenus sp.
TGACGATGCCGGTGGCGGCTTTTGGCGGGGGCCTCGCGTCCATCACCATCGTCTACCTCGTGGCTCGCGACGGCACTCGCGTGTCGGTGCCCCGTCTCCTCTTGGCCGGCGTGGCGATGTCGGCCCTCATGGCTTCGATTACCTCGTTCATCACCTTCTCGTCGCCGGATCCCGGCAAGCTGCGGGCCGTGCTCTTCTGGCTGCTCGGGTCCCTGAGCGGTACGCGATGGGAACTCCTTCCCATCCCGGCCCTCACGACTGCCCTGGGACTCGGGGTCCTGCTCGTGCTGGCCCGTCCGCTCGACGCGATGCTGATGGGCGAGGAGCCTGCCCAGAGCCTCGGCATGCCGGTCGAAGCCCTCAAGCGCGGCCTCATTGTGCTGGCCACGCTGGTGACGGGGACGCTCGTGGCGGTGTCCGGCGCCATCGGGTTCGTGGGACTCATCGTGCCGCACGCCGTGCGCCTGCTGGTCGGCGTGCCGCACCGGCGACTGGTGCCCCTCAGCTTCCTCGCCGGGGCCATCTTCCTCTGCTGGGCCGACCTCGCCGCCCGCACCCTCTTGCCCGGCCAGGAGCTGCCGGTGGGCATTCTCACGGCCCTCTGCGGCGTGCCGTTCTTTCTCTTCCTCCTGCGGCAGCGGGCGTATCAATTCGGCTGACCGCCCTGCCCACGGTCCTGGGGCCCTGCCTTCAACAAACAGGACAGTGTCCCGATGTGGAGTTCTGCGTGTTGCGTACTGCGCATTGCGCAAGAATAGCCCGAAACAAATACGCAATACGAAATACGCAATACAACGCATTGTAATTTCGGGAGCCACGATCAGCGCCCGTCCGCGCCTTCTCCCCAAAGCCCCCATTCTCCACGTCCCCCACGCCTCCCCAGCAAACCTTTCCCCGCCCGGCCCGTACTCGCCGTAGTGGCTTTCAATCCAAACTGAAAACCCAGATGCCCGACGCGTCCTCTCCGATTTCGAACGGCCGGGCGGCCTCCGACCTCTCCGACGCCGACGGAGACACGCTGACCCTCGACCGGTCCGTGCCGACGACCCTCGACGAAATTCGCATCCCGGTCCAGGACGATCTGGAGTCCTTTCGCTCCTACTTCCGGGAGGCGATGCGGTCGGACCACATGCTGCTGGACAAGATCACGCAGTACGTGCTGTGGCAGAAGGGCAAGCGCATCCGTCCGCTGCTGGTGCTGCTGTCGGCGCAGGCCTGTGGCGGCGCGGCGACGGACATGACGCACCGGGCCGCCGCCCTGGTGGAGCTTCTGCACACCGCCACGCTGGTGCACGACGACGTGGTGGACGACGCGGAGGAGCGCCGGGGCGTCTTTTCGGTCAACGCCCTCTGGAAAAACAAAATCGCGGTTCTGCTCGGCGATTTTCTGCTGAGCCGCGGCCTTCTCCTGTCGCTCGACCACGATGACTACTCGGTGCTCCACACCCTCTCCGACGCCGTGCGGCGCATGAGCGAGGGCGAGCTCTTGCAAATCGAAAAGTCGCGCCTGCTCGACATCGACGAGGAGACCTACTTCCGCATCATTTCGGACAAGACGGCCTCCCTCATCTCCGCCTGCACCAAAAGCGGCGCCGTCAGCGTCACCGACGACGAGGCTCTCATCGAGCGCATGGATCGGTTCGGGGAAACCCTGGGCCTCGCGTTCCAGATCCGAGACGACCTTTTCGACTTCAGCGTCGAGGACGCGGGGAAGCCCATCGGGATCGACCTGCAGGAGAAGAAAATGACGCTGCCTCTCATCGTGTCCCTCCGCGAGGCGGGCCGTCGCGAGAAGAAGCGCATCCTCAAGATCGTCGA
>CAZRPQ010000592.1:0-1815 GCA_964601725.1 uncultured Salinivenus sp.
CGCCCGTCAGCGTCAGCGACGCGACTGGGTTCTCCCTGACCTCCACGGTCGTCGTAGCCTCATGGCCCTCTGCACGCGCGGTGAGCGTCACGCTGCCCGGAGCGTGTGCCTGAAGGCGACGCAGGCGGTCGACCGTCACGACATCGGGATCGCTGCTCTCAACCCTCACCTTGACATCCTCTCGCTCGCGGTCGTTTGCGGCCAGGGCCTTCACGGAGAGGGGAATCTGTGTGCCCGCGTACATCTGCTCCGGCGGCGCGTCGAAGGCCACCTTCGCGACGGCCGGCTGCGGCACCGTCACGGAGAGGCGCTGAATAATCCGGTCCTGATTCTCGGTGCCGGGCCGCAGGGCGATGACCTCATGGGTGCCGGGCGCCTCGGCCGTGACGCGTCCGCTCCGGGTTATGGCCACCCCGTCGCCCCGAGACAAGTAGACGACGGTCGTGTCTCGCCCGCGCTCCCCATCGGGGCCGACGTAAAACGCCTCCATCTGCTGGCTCTGACCGACCTGAACGGTGGGACTGGCCGGTTCGATCTCAAGTGATTGCGCCGCGGCGGGAGGGGCGGCGAGCAGGACAGACGCGACGGCAACGAGCACCGTCGCGATGGCAGAGCGATAGGGCATGAGCGAGCAGGGGACGCGATGAAGAACAGGTAGGGAAGACGTGTCTCTTCACAGCCCGTTTCCACAGGTCCGCCCCCGCCAGGTTTCCTCTCCGTCGCGCTACGCTCCTCCGCTGCCGTTCCTGACGAGCCGGTGGACATCCCGGACTTTGCTTTCTTCACCCCGGACCCTATGTTTCATTCACATTTCCTTCTCATTCTTTCGAAACAGATCTTCGCAAACCAATGAGCACGCCCGAGACCTACGCCGCAGACGAATCGAACCTCCGGCGGCAGGAGCTCCTCGACGACGTATTTACGTCCTCAACCCGTGCCCTTCTCAATGATCTGCCTGTCTCAGACGGGGCCGAGGTCCTCGACGTGGGCTGCGGCATTGGGCGGACCACCCAGCATCTTCGGGAGCAGCTTCCCCAGCCTGAGCGCATCGTTGGCCTCGACGCCGATGGGGACCTCCTGGCAGTCGCTCGGGACCGGAGCGCCTCTGACGGCACGGCCGACCTGACCTACCAGGAGGGAAACGCTGAGGATCTGCCCTACGAGGACGACCGCTTCGACGTGGTTTATGCTCGATTTCTCCTGACCCACCTGCCGGAACCAGGCGACGCCGTCGAGGAGTTTCGGCGGGTGTGCCGCCCGAACGGGATCGTGGCGGCGCAGGAACCGGATTTTGCGTCGCTGGGCACTTGGCCCCCCAGCCGGGCCTACGAGACGATCCGGCAGGTGGCCGATGCGCTTCTCGATCCACAGATGGGCCGGAAGACCTGGGGACTGTTTCAGGACGCTGGCATTGAGGGGCCGGAGGGGACCGACAGACCGGCGGTGCGGGCCGTGGTGCCCGTCGAGACGGAGGGCACCGCCCTGCGGGAGCTGTACACGCTGAGTGTCGAAGCCACGGCCGGGGCCCTCCTGGAGAAGGGGAAGCTGGAGCCCGAAGAGCACGAAGCGCTGGTGGCGGACGCGCGCCAGGTCGAAGCGGATTCCGACCGGCTAACGGCGGCCTACACGGTCTACTCCGTCTGGGGGCGCGCGTAAAACGCGTCACACAATCTCGTCCGGCCCGTACTCCAGCACCGGCCCGCGATAGCCGAAGACCGTCTGCAGCACCTTCGTCACCGTGGCGGACTGCTTCTGCACGTACCACTGGTCCGCCACGCGCCGCACGCCCTCGCCATAGGCCGGATACGGGTGGAT
>CAZRPQ010000593.1:0-1806 GCA_964601725.1 uncultured Salinivenus sp.
CCGCTCCTCCGCCAACTCACAGAATCGACATGCGCCCCAACGTTTGGCCCCCTAAAGTCGTCCCGGATGGGAACAGTCACGCCACTTCTCGGCGCTGCAAGCACCCGTTGCTTCTCAGCCAAGCGACGAGGCGCAGCGAAGAGCGAAGTTCCAGACAGCAGAAGACCCCACACGTCCAGCAGGGAGATCTTGGGGCAAGGCCCCATGGGGGACCGAAAAGTTCCCGGCCTCCCTCCCCCGCAGCGAGGAGTGAGCGAAAAGATGATTGCACAATAGAAAAATCTTGGGCAGACCTTTAGCTTGATGATCGGGCCGGATGTCCCTCTATCCTTTACTGTGCCATTCTGATCCCCGCTAACTTCAGAGTCTGCTTGGCAAGAGGTCTGCGCCCCACCAGGAGTACTCGGTCGCACGATGAAGCATTCGGTGTGCAGTGAACCTTTGGCGTATCGTCCGGCCCCGAACGCCTTCGCGTGCAAGGCTCATTTGAGCAGTTCAGTGTGGCGTCGCCCACTGTGTCTCGGCGTGCCATCCGTTCGCAGACAGATTCTCAGCCCTTCGCTCACTACAACCACCGGCTATGAAAAACCGATCTCGCGACTCTGGGAAGACGCTGGACCAGGTCGTCGATTCAGGACCGTCGATCGACACCATTTTCACTGCATTCGTGGAGGACTTGAATCAGAAAGAACTGGGGGAGCAGCGCACGGAGCGAGAAGAACAGGAGGCGAAGTCCCCCGATCCGACCCGGACAAAGGTGGTAGAGGATACGATTGATGCGTTTCGGAGGGCTGATGCGTCTCGCAGGGCGCAGGATCGTGTCCCCAACGGAAAGGCCCGGCCCGGGTCGAATGGGAAGGCCTCGCACTCGTCCCAGCCGACGTCAGATCCCCAGGTCGTGTCTGTGTGCAGTCACAAAGGGGGAACCGGAAAGACCACGACGACCATCCACCTTGCGGCGGCGCTGGGACTATCGGGGTGGCGCTCCCTCGTGATCGACCTGGACCCCCAAGGATTTTTGACCCGGGCCATCAATGGCGGAGAGCCGCCCGTCGACCAGTCGGTGGCTGCCTTCTTCGACCCGGCGGTTGACCTGCAACAGATCCAATTCCGGGAGGTCGGCGGGTTCGACCTCATCCCCGCTTCTAGCACCCTCACCAGGCGGATGCAAGACCTGAACGAGCCGACCGACGTGCTTTGGGTCCGGGAGGCCCTCGCGAATGCGGACCTGCCGTACGACTTCATCTTCATCGACACCGCGGCGACGATGACGGTCTACACCCTGAACGCCTTGGTGGCGAGCCAGCACGTGCTGATTCCGGTGCTGCCGGAGTACCAGTCCGTCGTGGGCGGTGAGCAGACCTACCAGACGGCCCAGTTGGTGGAGAAGAAGCTCAATCCGCAGTTGAGATCGAAGATGTTTTTGCTCACGCAGGTGGACGGGCGGAAGCGGGCGCACCAGACCTACCAGGAGTACGTCCGCGAGAAGTACGGGGCGGCGGTCCTGGAGGGCATCGTTCGCACGAACGCCTCTCTGGCGAGGTGCCAGGAGGAAGGACAAACAGTGTTCGACCACGATTCGACGTCCCGGGGGGCGCAGGACTACGCACGCGTGGCCGACGAGGTGGTCGGTCGTGTCCAAGAGACAGAGTCGGCCGAGCGCCCCCCGACCTGCGCGCAGAAGGGGTAGTCACAGTGGGGGAGTAATGTCATCCGAAGGATGATCGAGGGGACGCGGCGCCGTGGCTAAACTAAGTAGACCGGCACAAATTCATTAACCAACGTCATTCTGAGCGACCGACGACC
>CAZRPQ010000594.1:0-1804 GCA_964601725.1 uncultured Salinivenus sp.
CCGAATCACTCACCTTGGGAAGGGCCAGCCCCACAATCACCAGCACAATCCCCCCAAGCGCCAGGGCGCGCTTGGTCGTGGGGCTCCACCCTTCCTCGTCCGAAGGGTCGCGTTCCGCTTGGGCGTCCGGGGCATCGCTCATAAGACGAAAGAATCGGTCCAAAAAGTCCCAGTCATTGCGAGGCGCGGGCAACGCACTGCGCCTCGCAATGGGAAAAAGATGCTACTTAAAGCGCACTGTCTGGTTCGTTACGGGGCATCGACTCTGACTGTTTGCACCAAACATCGTTACAAGTTTCGGTCGCACGTCAGCGCTGTGAGTCGACACGAGGACGTGCTGTCTCGATGCGAGACGCTCGCGGACGGCCACACGGGATGACCGTCGCAGAGCTCAGCCCCCAGACCGCTGACACGTGCCGAGAAACGGCGGTCTTCCCCCACACTTTCGGGACACTGTCCTGAGATCCCACCTCGCAGGCTTGAAATGCCACACAAGTTTTTGGACCCCGACAACGAAATCGCTCTCAGGTAGAACCGCTGTCCGGAAATACGTCCGCCGCTTCGTCCTCGAGCACCGGGCCAACGACATCCACGTCGTGATTCCCGCGGGCAAGCACGCTCCGGCATGTCAGGTGCAGTTGACGGCCGGCCTCTCCCTTCATGTCGTAGAGCCGTTCCGCACGCAGGCCAAAGACCACCCGTCCGATGCGGGCCCAAAAAATGGCCCCCGCGCACATGGCACAGGGTTCAGTGCTGGCGTAGAGCGTCGCGCGCCGGAGCGTCTCGTCGTCGTACTGCTGCGAGGCGCCGCGGACGAGGTTGGTCTCGGCGTGTTCGGTGCAGTCGCCCGTCTCGGCCTCCGTGTTGGCCGCTCGCTCCATCACCGCCTCGTTCGGCCCGACCAGCACGGCGCCGAACGGCGGATTGCCCGCCTCCTGCGCCGACCGTGCTTCTTGAATGGCCGCTCGAATGAAGCGCTCGTGGTCGAGGGCGTCGGTCGGCATGACTGTGGGCAACTGGGAAGACGAGTGGCGACACTAATGAAAAGTGCAAAAGCTGATCCAGGAGAGACCGTTCCCTGGTCTCGTGCTCCGCACACAAAGCCCCATTCAAGAATGTGACGATGCTGAGGGACCGAACACGGGCTGGAACGTTGTCGGACAGCCGCATGTAGCAATCGTGGTTTTTGAGTCACTGCACTCCCGCAGACGTGCCATGCAGTCAATCGCCTCTCCCATTGCAACCTGCGTGACCGCGGCCCCGGCTGCCGTTCGGTGTTGTTGTCGGTGTTGTTTGGCCACCCCGGAGAGGCTGCGTCTGATCGGGACTCTCCCCCCTCCCCACCACGGTGGGTGAGTTTGTCCCGACATGCTACGGACCCTGTCGCCTCTCCGGCCTCGCCGCGAGAGGCGTTTTCTTTTGGCTATTCTGTTGTCTCCTCCATCCATCATGAGTACTGCCACGCCCGCCCCTTCCCCCCCATCGACGAGTGCCCCCCGGGCTGTGTCGCCAGACCTGAGCGCGAACATCGGCCAGACGCCCCTCCTGCGACTGGACCACGTGGCCGCCGACGTGTCGGAGACCGTGACGGTCTACGGCAAAGCGGAGCACCTCAATCCCGGCGGCTCCGTGAAGGATCGACCCGCCCTGCGGATGATTGAGGACGGCCTCGACTCGGGGGCCTTCCACCCCGACCAGACGCTCATCGACGCGACGAGCGGCAACACGGGCATCGCCTACGCGATGGTTGGGGCGGCGAAAGGATTGGACGTGACGCTTGCCCTCCCCGAAAATGCGTCGGCGG
>CAZRPQ010000595.1:0-1785 GCA_964601725.1 uncultured Salinivenus sp.
CCCCAGAGAGCACGTCCTCGCTCCGCTCGGGGCGCTGCGGGCGATTTCTCGGGGCCGCAGAGGCGACGCGTCTTGGCCCGTCTCGCCGATCACACCGCTGGGTAGCGCGTCGGGGAATCGGAACGAGACTGATGGTCGCACGCTCCGAACCGAAACCACGACGGGCGTCGGGAAGTCACGGGGGGTCACACCATCCAACGTGTCTGGGCCCTGAGGTATTGCTTTGATGGGCGCACCTGCGGACTGTTACAGAAGAATCAGAAGTAGGGTCGCATCGGACACGCCGCTTCTGGACGCTTTTCACCCAGTTGCAGGCTCCTGTCAACCCGGCCGGGTAAACAAAAATCAAAGCCACCGTCAATCACCAGTGAAGCCGGGGCCGAGTTGACATAGATCAAGGACACCTCTCGGGAAGGGGGCTAGATTGGGAAGCGCATGAAAAGGCCAATCGATCCCTCACTCTTTATGCGCTTTATGCGTGCCCGACTCCTTGCTCTTCCGCTCGTGCTATTCCTCGCCGTTGCCCTCACGGGCTGTGGCGCATCCGACTCGTCCCCCGATGACGCGGCGGCCGACCAATCGACCGAAACGACCCAGTCGAACGCCTCCGGCGACGTGGACCGGACCGTCACCCTGAAGCCCAAGGGGAACCAGATGAAGTACCAGCAGACCGAGTTTTCCGTCGCGCCCGGGGAGACCGTTAAGCTGGTCTTCGAAAACGTCGCGACGAGTCCGTCGATGCAGCACAACGTCGTAATTCTTGCCTCCAACGGCGAAGGGCTCTTCCAGAAAATCGGAGAAGCCGGGACGCGCGCCGGCTCCACCAACGACTACATTCCTCAGGAGGAGAACCTTCGCGAACAAATCCTGGCGTTCACGCCGATGTCCAAACCCGGCGAGACCGTGTCGGTGACGTTCACCGTTCCGGAGGAGACCGGCGAGCACGGATACGTCTGCACCTTTCCCGGCCACTGGGCCACGATGCAGGGCACAATGTACGTGACGAAAGACGCCGCTACGTAGTTGGGCCCGCACCCTCGAGTGGGGGGGCCTCCCACATCGATCCCGTCATGGCCCCACATGCCGATTCACGTCGTCCGTGCCGATGTGTGGGAGGGGCTCCGACAGACACGAAGCCTGAGAATCCTGACCTTACGAATCCGGACTGCCTAATTCGTACTCTTTTGTCTGAAATATCCTACCGACCATGCGATACCTCACATACCTCTTTTTGATCGTCCTCCCGCTCGGCCTGCTGGGCTGCGGCGGCTCGTCGGGCAATGGGAGCAGCGACGGTGCTCCGGCCTCCTACGTTCCGCCCGGTGAGGACGACGACTACTACCTCTTCTACTCCGGCGGCCACTCCGGTCAGGTCTTTGTGGCCGGACTGCCATCATTGCGCGAGATTCAGGAGATCCCCGTCTATACCCCCTCGCCCGGCCACGGGTACGGCTTCGACGAGGCGTCGAAGGAGATGATGGGCGAGTACCGCTGGGGCGACGTCCACCACCCCGGCCTTTCCAAGACGGACGGCGTCTACGACGGCCGCTGGCTCTTCGTGAACGACAACGCCAACAACCGCGTCGCGCGCATCAGCCTGAAGGACTTTAGCACGAAGCAGATTCTCGGCCCCATCCCCAACTCGATGGGGAACCACGGCTCCTCGTTCGTGACGCCGAACACCGAGTACCTGCTCGTCGCCACCCGCTTCTCCGTGCCGCTGCCCAAGGGCCGCCACGCCAGCGTGGAGGACTACGCGGAGGAGTTCAACGGCATCGTCAGCGG
>CAZRPQ010000596.1:0-1779 GCA_964601725.1 uncultured Salinivenus sp.
CCGAAGCGGGCGAACGGCCAGAGATAGTACACGAGGCCTCCCACGACGAGCGCCGGAATGGTCGTGTAGATCGTCGCGATGAGGGCGGCCTTCATGTCGATGGCCATGAGGGGAAACAGCGCGTCCCCGTCCTGGCTGATGGCGTTGGCCGCCAGGGCGGAGAAGGGAATCACCTCTTCGACGGCGTAAAGCTGCGCGAAGATAATCTGGGGCGTGCAGCCGGGCACGAGGCCCAGCGCGGCCCCCGCCATGGGGGCGAACACGCCGGCGGCCGCGGACAGGGCCCGAAGGTCGAGCGAGAAGACGCCCATGGTGTATTCGTAGAGGAGATAGCCCGCGATGACCCACACCGTGACCATGGAGGTCTCCAGGGCGGCGTGCTGAAACGTCTCGTACGCGCTCCCAAAGCGCTCGCGGACGCGACCGGACTCGGCCTCGCCCATGTGGTGCCGACCGATAACGTAGAGGTAGAACGAAAGTGCGGTGCCCAACAGCCCGGCGACGGTGAAGAGCCCGAAGAAGGTGGGGGCCACCTCCAGGGCCACCTCCGGAGCGCCCCGGGCCAGGTACATCACGCCCGCCACGAGCCCCGCAAGGGCCACGATCCACCAGAGGACGTGCACGCCGTGACTGAGGATGCTCATCATGCTGCCAGACCGGTCGGCAGTCGAAGAAGCCCGCACGGAGGCCTCCGTCGCCGGAGGGTCGCAGGACGGGGCGCCGGGAGCGCAAGTCCCCTCAGTCGAGCCGGATTCCGGCGTGTCTCCTTCAGACGGACGTTCGTCAGTGGTCCGGCTCGTTCCCGAACCGTCACCGAGGGGTTGGGAGGACCGAAAGGATTGAGTCTGCCCGGAGTCAGGACCCCGCTCGGCCGTTCGGTCCTCCGGGGCGCCGGCCGGCACGCTGGGGCCGGCAGTGGCCACGCTGGTGGTGGCGAACCCGCCGAGGCGCACCGACGCGGCGATGCGCTCGACGGCGTCGTCCACCCGCTTGATGCCCAGTCCCCAGTAGTCGATGGCGTAGCCGAACGCCACGCTCGCGGCGAACGCCAGCCCGTAGGCGTGGAGGCCGGCCCCGGGGGCAATGGCGAGAATCACGAAGGCGGAGTCGCCGGCGGTGGCACCGAGGGTGGCCACGACGGAGCCGAAGCTGATGGTGCCCCGAACGTACAGCGGCATCGCCACGATGGCGCCGCCGCAGCCGGGGGTGAGGCCCAGAAGCGCCCCGGCGATGGGCTGCATCCGCTTGTGGTTCTTGAGGAAGGTGACGATCCGACCGCTGGTCCGGTACTGAAGGTAGCTGAACAGCAGAACCGTCACCGCGACGAACGCGCTGACCTGGACAAACCCGTCCCGGAGCGAGACGATGAGGATGTCGAGGGCGTCCTGGAGGGGCATAGACCTGGCGATTCTTCGAGGGCAGAAGGAGCCGTACGGACGGAAGAGTCCTTTTGGGCAGGTTTGGGCTTCAGTTTTCCCTAACAACAAGATAATTTAGCCGACGCTAAATCGTTCCGCGCACCGATGCGAACGTTCCGGAATTTCGAACGTCCTGCCATCGGGGGCGTATGCCTGAGCAAATTTCTTGGCCCTCCCCTCACGACTCCGCCGCCATGAAGACTGCGCCCAAAGCGGATGCCCTTGAAGAACGGGCCCGCGCGTTGAAGCAAGTCGACGACCGGATCCAGGTGTATTTGCTCCCGTCCGATCCGGAAGGTCCCAGTCAGGACACCGATCTCCACGTTGCTGTCCTCGCCAACGTGGAGGATGAGCGGCTTAT
>CAZRPQ010000597.1:0-1769 GCA_964601725.1 uncultured Salinivenus sp.
TTGTGGCGCGGCTCATGGACTGGCAGAAGATCCGCCACGTGCTCGTGGAGGACGCGCAGCACCGACTGGTGGGCCTCGTGAGCCATCGGACCCTTCTGCGACACATGGCCGAGCGCAGAGAGCGGCCCGAAGGAGGCGTACCGGTGGGCGAGATCATGGTGGAAGACCCGATTTCGGTCTTGCCGGACCGGCCCACGCTCGAAGCCGTAGAGATGATGCGCGAGCACGAGATCGGGGCCCTCCCCGTCGTGCGGGAAGACCGCCTCGTCGGCATCATCACCGAGCAGGACTTTATCAAGATTGCGGGCAACCTCCTCGACGAAACGCTGGGCCTGGACGGCGACCAAGACGCCCAGCCGACGGCCCCCGCCCAGGCGGACACCGATGACGCGAGTACCGCCTAGGACGGACTTCAGAGCGGTACGTGAACCCGGATATAACGACCGATATTGCCGTTTGCAGCGGCTCAGGTGGGGAGCAAGAACCGGCATACCTCCGAACCCCCCCTCGACCGGCTTCCCAAAAGAGGAACGTGTTGCCGCTCCACTTGTGGCATGAAGCGGCACGTTCTCCTTCGATCAACTGTATTCTCCCTCATTCATTTCTTGAAGCATGGACGACACCCGCGAGCGCGAAATCAGTGGCAAGACGATGCGCATTGATCGGACCCTCTGCATTGGGTCGGGCAATTGTACGAACATCGCCCCCGAGATTTTTGTGATTCGAGAAGACAATATTGTCGACTTTCAGGAGGATACGCCGGACATTGAGGGAGGGCGCCTCGAAGAAGCGGCGGCCCTTTGTCCGGTTGATGCTCTCATCCTGGAAGACGAAGAGGGAGAGCAGATCGTCCCCTGAGCGGCGGTTAGTTTTGACGCCGGTACCAGGCGATCAAGATTCCCGTGAGCAGGCCCGCCGCGAGCCCGAGGAGCATGTAGGTGAGCATGGGAGTTCGGAATTCGTGAAACGTGATGCGTGAGGGGGCAGAGGCGAGGAAGAGGAACGTGTGGCGTCGAGGAGTGGTGCTCTTCTGGACTGCGTATTTCATCAGGGTGGACGCCCCCCGCCCCGCAACCCCCGAACTCCCAACGCTCAACGCAAGTCAATCTTCCCAGGCGCGGAAGCGGTCCAGTTCGGCCCGAATCGTCCCCACGGCCGTGCGGACGACCGCAACGTCGTCGACGAACCCGATGGCGCCGAGGGGGTCCGGGATGAGATCGACGGGCGTGACGAAGTAGAGGAGGGCGGCCACGAGAAGCGCCAGGGAGCCCCCCGACACCTGCCGGTACGAACGCCTCGTCCAGGCTATGAGGAGTCGGAGGGCCGCCTGCAGGTCGTCCCACACGGCGGTCAGGGCGCCTGCGTTCGCCTCCAGGTGGGCGTATGCGTCTCGGATGAGCAGGACGACCCGGAAGCGCCGCCGGAGAACGCGCCGCGCGGCCTCCAGAAGCGTCCCGGTCAGTTCCGAGCCGGTCGGGAGCGGCCTGAGGGCCTGGGGGCCATTTGCAGGACGGGCGTCAAGGGAGGACGAGTTGAGCTCCATGGGGTCGCTCGGGGGAGGGAAAGAGGCAATGGGGAGTCTTCGATGCTAAGTGAGGACGGGGAGGAAAATCAACTCGATCCGTTTGGTGTCCTGACGATGCGCCATGCCTGCTGCCGAGAAGAACGTCGCCCAATTCCGATTTTACGGTGCCCTCAACCATTTCCGCTCCGGGACTGGAGGCGGTACCGGCCCCATCGCTCGGTATGCCTTCTGGGGCGAGCCTGCC
>CAZRPQ010000598.1:0-1766 GCA_964601725.1 uncultured Salinivenus sp.
GACCGCGACCGCCACCAGTGCCACGTGACCCTCCGCCACCCCGAGCCCCCAAAGCTCACCCAGGTCGCTCTCAACAACGATTCTTAAAAACACTCCCCCTTACCCCTTACCTCTTCCCTCCTCCCCCCTACCTCTTCCCTCTTACCCTTCTCACCCACGCTCCCACGCCCAAACGCCCCATCTGCCATTCCCCCCGCTGACCCTTAGATTGGACCGCCGCACACTCAACGCCACCAGTCAATCGCTTTCCCCTCCATGCTCATCTACGAAGTCAACTTGGCCGTCGACGGCGACGCTGCCGCCCGCTACAGCTCGTGGCTGCGCGAGCACATCCGCGAGATGCTGACCCTCGACGGGTTCGAGGCTGCCGTCTGGTACACGCGCTCCGACGACGGCACTACCGTACCGGAACCGGACGAACCGACCGGCGATCGCGCCTGGACCGTGCAGTATCAGGTGCGCGACCGACAGGCCCTGCAGACCTACTTCGACACACACGCCGAGGAGATGCGCGAGCAGGGTGCCCAGCAGTTCGGCGACCACGTGACGGCCGACCGCCGCATTCTGGAGCAGAAGCGCCTCTTTCAAGGACGACGAAAGGAGGATACGGGGCCGGTCTAACTCATTGGCCATTTGACTCATTGACCCATTTGGTGGGGGAGCCGGTCGACGGGACGCGCTCGGTGTGATGGACATTGCCAACGAGGTTCGAACTGCAATTGCCGACCGCCTCGACCACATGGAGGCCGAGCACGAGATTACTGTGCTCTACGCCTGCGAGTCGGGGAGCCGGGCCTGGGGCTTTCCCTCCGCGGACAGCGACTACGACGTGCGGTTCGTGTACGTCCACCCTCGCGACTGGTACCTGTCGATCGACCTGGGGCGGCGCGACGACACGATCGATCCACCGATCGAGGACGAAATTGACCTGCACGGCTGGGACCTGCGCAAGGCCCTTCGGCTCTTCCGCGCCGCCAACCCGACGATCCTGGAGTGGCTGCAATCGCCCATCGTCTACCGTGAGGAGGAGGCAGTACTGACTCGCTGGCGCGATCGGATTCCGGACTACTACGCGCCCGGCGCGGTCGGCCCCGCCTACCGCGGCATGGCCCGGAGCATCGCCGAGCAGAATCTCGCCGAAGAACCAATCCCGCACAAGGCCTATCTCTACGTCCTCCGCGCGCTCCTGGCCGTGCGCTGGGTGGAGCAGGACCGCGGCCCAGTCCCGGTCGAATTCGAGCGCCTGCTCGACGCGGTCGATCTGGACGCTGACCTCCGCGTCGCCATCGACACCCTTCTCGACCAGAAGCGCACCGGCGCGGAGACAGAGGCCGGCCCTCGCCTCCCCGCGATTCACGACTTCATCGAGGCCGAGCTGGAGCGGCAGTCGGCCATGCACTTCCCCGAGCCGGAGACTCGTCTCGGCGTCGCGCCGCTCAACATCTTCTTCCGCGACGTGCTCGACCGCTTCTCCTCTCACCCCTGAGCACCTTGGCCGGATCTCGTCACGGCATCTTCAACGCCCATTGGGCCGGCTTCGGGATCCTTCGCGGACGGGGCAGGTGTGATATATCCCCTCTTGTGACAAAGTGGCAGTAAACTGGTTGAGTGTTTTGCGTTGAGAGTTGAGCGTTTCAGAAGCGTACGGGGCTGAGTGCTTCCTGAATGCGCCCGTCGTCCACAGAAGGCGATGATCATACTTCTGAACGCTCCCATCCCCCAACGCACAACACAAAACCCCCAACACAAAACCCCCAACGCAAAAC
>CAZRPQ010000599.1:0-1758 GCA_964601725.1 uncultured Salinivenus sp.
CACCGCCAGCGTGCCCGTTTCTGACACTCTAGCGACGGTGGATCCCGGGCCGCCCGTAGATGCCCCGTCGGGGGCCCCTCACGGCAATTGCATCGTAACGACGGCGACCTGCTCTCACCGTTCTACTGGAGCAGAAATTCGGTGTCCCCATCCCGAAAGTGTTCGGGACACGTTCGCTCGTGCGTTCCGGGCATCTCCCCCACGACCAGAGGCAGCTGAGCCTCTGCTGCTCGACCGGATTTTTAACACACGATCGCCCTGGGGAGCCCCTTCGGCGATTGTGATTCGTGGGGGTGACGACTACATTGTGCCCGTACCGCTGCGGCCAGATCGGCCACGGATCGCCCCGACCGTCGACGTGCCACAGCAATCTTCAGGCCCGGAGGAAGGCGGAGTCTCGTGCACGAGGCACTCCTCCCGAACGACCAACGCCCAACGCTCAACCCAGAACGCCCAACGCCCAACGCTCAACGCCAAACGCTCAACGCAGAACATTCATGGCGCAGTCCACCTCTCAGCAACGCGGGCGCACGCCCCTCATGCGGCAGTACTACAAGATTAAGGAGCGCCACCCGAAGGCGATCCTGCTCTTCCGCATGGGCGACTTCTACGAGTCGTTCGACGACGACGCCAAGACCGTGAGCCGTCTCCTCGGCATTACGCTCACGGAGCGCAACAACGGCGACGCCGACGACGTGCCGATGGCGGGATTCCCGCACCACGCCCTCGACAGTCACCTGCCGAAACTCATCCGCTCGGGCCTGCGGGTGGCCATCTGTGAGCAGACCGAGGACGCCGACAATTCGAGCGGCAAGGTGGTGGACCGGGACGTGGTGGAGGTCGTCACCCCGGGGGTGTCGTTCCATGATCAATTGCTTAACCCAAAGCAGTCCAACTTTTTGGCGGCCATCCACTTTGGGACGGGGCGAGACAAAGATCAGATCGGCTTTTCCTTCATCGACGCCACGACCGGCGAATTCAGCGTCACCGAGGCCGGAATCGATCAGATCCAGGACCTCATCCAGACCGTCGCGCCCTCGGAGGTCATCGTCGACAAGCGGCGCACGGACCGTCTGCAGCAGCACCTCCGCGAGATCCCATTCACGGTGACCGAGCAGGAGGATTGGGTCTTCAAGTACGACTTCGCGTACCAGACGCTCCTGGAGCACTTCGAGACGCACTCGCTAAAGGGGTTCGGCGTGGACGACATGGAGTTGGGGGTGGTGGCCGCGGGCGCCGCGCTCTACTACCTGGGCGAGACGCAGAAGGGCAAGGTGCCCCACGTCCGTAAGATCAAGCGCTACTCGAAGGACGAACACATTGCCCTCGACCCCGAGACGAAGCGCAACCTGGAGCTCGTCCAGTCCATCCAGGACGACGGGCACGAGGGGACCCTCGTGAGCATCCTCGACGACACCGAGACGCCGATGGGCGGGCGTCGGCTCCGTGCCTGGCTCGTGCGGCCGCTTCGAGAGGTGGAGCGCATCCAGAACCGCCTCGACGCCGTGGCAGCCTTCGTCGACGACCGTGATCTGCGCGAAGATCTGCGCGAGGAGCTCACTCAGATGGGCGACCTCGAGCGGCTGGCCGGCAAGGTGGCCACGGGCCGCGCCTCGCCCGGCGACCTCATCGACATCAAGCACACCCTTCGTCGCCTGCCCGCCGTTGACGCTCTGATCGAGGACACGGGGTGCGCGGCCCTCGACGCCATCGAGGACCGGTTGCGCCTGTGCCCGGACGTCGTCGACCGGATCCAGA
>CAZRPQ010000600.1:0-1756 GCA_964601725.1 uncultured Salinivenus sp.
CCCCCTCGAATCGCCGCGTCGTGTGGGCCGGCACCGGGGAGCAGAACAACCGGCAGAGCAGCGCCTGGGGCAATGGGGTCTACCGCTCTACCGACGGGGGCCAGACGTGGACGCACCTCGGCCTGGAGGACACGCGCCACATTGGGCGCATCAAGGTGCACCCGAAGGACCCGGACGTCGCGTACGTCGCAGCGCTGGGCAACCTGTGGGTGCCCTCCGATACGCGGGGCGTCTACAAAACCACCGACGGGGGGAAGACCTGGACAAAAGTCCTGTTCGTGAACGAGCACACCGGTGTCGTCGACCTGGCGATGCATCCGGACAATCCGGACGTGCTGTACGCGGCGGCGTACCAGCGCCTGCGTCGCACCTGGGGCTTCAACGGCGGCGGACCGGGCAGCGGCCTCTATAAGACGACGGATGGAGGCGCGTCCTGGAGCGAGATGACGAACGGGATTCCGAAGGGGGACAAGGGACGCATCGGCCTCGCCGCGACGCCCGCCGCTCCGAGTCGCGTCTATGCCCTCGTCGAGCATGTCGAGGAGGGGGGCACCTACCGGAGCGACGATGCCGGGGACTCGTGGTCAAAGGTCAACGACCTGAATCCGCGGCCCATGTACTACAGCCACGTCGTGGCCGATCCGACAAACGCCGACCGCGTCTTCGTGCTGTCGACCGAGTTTTACATGAGCGAAGATGGCGGCCGGACCTTTACCCAGATGCCGACCCGCCCGACCTATGACGTGGGCGTGCACAGCGACCACCACACGCTCTGGGTCGACCCGGGCGACCCGGAGCACCTGTACCTGGCCGGCGACGCGGGCCTGCACGAGTCCTGGGACCGGGGGCGGACGTACTCGCGCATCAATAACCTGCCGATCGGGCAGTTCTACGCCATCGGGCTCGATCGGCGCGACCCGTACCGCATCTACGGCGGCATGCAGGACAACCACTCCTGGATGGGGCCGAGCGAAACCCGCCGCTGGAAGGGCATCATCGACGACGATTGGCGGCAGATCGGGTTCGGCGACGGCATGTACCAGCAAGTGGCCGGTTCACGGGCGGTGTTCGTCGGCTCGCAGAATGGAGGGCTCCGGCGCGTGGACCCCGTGACCGGCGACAACATGAACGTGGAGCCGATGGAGCCGGAAAATGAAGAGTATCGCTTCGACTGGGTCACGCCGAGCCACGTGTCGCAACACGACTCGTCGACGGTCTACGTCGGCGGGAATCGCCTCTTCATCTCTCGCGACCAGGGCGACAGCTGGACCCGCACGAAGGACCTGACGAAGGCCATCGACCGGGATTCCCTCTCGCTCATGGGGGTGCCGGGTCACGAGGACATGCTGTCGAAGCACGACGGTACGGCCAGCTACAGCGAAATTACGACGATAGCGGAGTCGCCGCTCACCGCCGATGTCCTATGGGTGGGCACCGACGACGGCAACATCCAGATGTCCCGCGACGGCGGCGAGTCCTGGACGGAAGTAGGAGCGAACATCACAGCAGTCAATGACACGACGTACGTGAGCCGGGTCCTTGCGTCGGCGGCGGGGGAGGGCGTGGCGTACGCGACGCTCGACGGGCACCGCAGTGGCGACTTCGCGCCGTACGTCTTCAAGACGACCAGCTTCGGGCAGACGTGGACACAACTCACCGACGGCCTCACGACGGAGAATGCCGGATCGGTGAACGTCATCGTGGAGCACCCCGACGCCCCGAACGTGCTCTTCCTCGGCACCGAGCACGCGCTGTT
>CAZRPQ010000601.1:0-1755 GCA_964601725.1 uncultured Salinivenus sp.
CTGATCTACTTAGTGGAGGGGCATCCCGCCGGGACGCCTCAACGCCTTTAAGAACTTCCTCACGCATCGGTATGCCGTCTGCGCCGAATCGCTGTGCCGGTTCAGTGGGGTCGGCGCGCTCAACGAATGGGGGCCGAAATGTAGATTCTGCCTCCCTCTCGATGTGAGGTGGAAAATTTTGGTTGACAGCCGTTGACGATTCTGTTATCTTACAAGGTGGTTTCCACAATGACGTAATAATTCCACGGTGGTTTCCTGCTATGCGCACGCTACAATGTCTTTGCGGTCTCGCCCTCGCGCTGCTGCTCATCGGCTTCACGGATGCCCAGGCCCAGCTTCCGTCCAGCGAGCTGGAGGGCACGTGGACGATGGAGTCGCGGAAGCTCGTCTATCCGGATTCGATCGTCGACCAGAGTGGGAACTGGGGGGCAAACTACAAAATCCTAAACTCGACGCACTTCGCCTGGGGACGGGAGACGGAGGATGGGGAGTCGGTGCTCGCCGGTGGGGGGCGCTACGAGTATTACCCGGAGCGAAACCTGTATATCGAGCACGTCCAGTATCATTCGGACCCCTCCCTGAGCGGGACCACGCTCCGATTTCAGGCCCGCGTGGAGGGGGACACGTGGTACCACGTGGGCAAACTGGTCGACTTTAAGATCCGCGAGGTGTGGAAACGGGTCGATCCGAAAGAGGTCCGTGCCGCGATGCGGGCCGATACGTCTTCCTCTGGAGAAGGGACTGCAGACTCCGGCTCGCAGTAGCACGTGGACGGAGGGACCCTCGTGCTGTTGCCAATCAGATGGGGGCGGCCGACCGCGACCGCCGCCCGTGGGCACAGCTGAGCACAGCCTCTGGAGGCGGGGCGGGAACGAGACGGGATCTTCGCTACGCGGGCCGAGTCGGGGCGTGGTCTTCGATGCGCGAGACGGCCGTTTCCACGTCGTCGGTGGCCGTGAGACACTCTTCGTAGGCCGTGTCCGCCGCCAGGGTCTTCATCAGGGGAAACACGGGCTTCGTCTCGGTCCAGTAGGTCCGGTCGAGAAACACCATGGGGCTGGCCGGGCCGAACGTCTCGTAGTGGTTCTGGGCCGCGTCCATGAACACCTCCTGGATGGTGCCGGCGCTGCCGGGAGCGTAGACGACCCCGTACGTGGCGATGGCCAGCAGCCCGTCTTCGCGAATGCTGTTGGCGAAGTACTTGGCCACGTGGGTGGAGAAGAGGTTCGACGGCTCGTGGCCGTAGAACCAGGTGGGGACGGCGAGGCTTTCGGCCCGGTCGGGGTAGCGGTCGCGCACGTCGAAGGCGCGATCGAGGTAGGCATCGTCGGTGTAGCGGGGGGCGGCGGCGAGGGTGTCGACGGCGTCGTCCACCGCGTCGGGCTCGTACGAGGCCAGCGCGGCGCCGAGATTGGCCGCCTCCATGGCCCCGGGGCCGCCCCCGGTGGCGACGAAGAATCCTTTGCGGGTGAGGGCCCAGGCCAGCCGGGCCACCTGTCGGTACAGGGCCGCGTCGCGCTCGAGCTGGTGGCCGCCCATGATGCCCACCACCCGCCGCTCGGGGTCGTCGTCGGGGAAGAGAAGGTCGCGCAGGGCGTTGTCGATGGCGTGGTCGTGGATGCGGAAGGCAAGGGCGTCCATGACGGGCGCGTCGCGGCCGTCGCGCTTCCGGTCCTTGAAGTATCGGTAGATGCGGGCGTCGCGGGTGTCGTCCCGCGTGTCGGGATCGCCGCGCTCGTAGCCCTCCATGAGCTC
>CAZRPQ010000602.1:0-1754 GCA_964601725.1 uncultured Salinivenus sp.
CCAACTGCACGAACCAGCAGCGCTCCCCGTCCTTCACGAACACCTGATCCTCGGCCCTCAGCGCGGGTCGGGGCTCGGCCTCGCCGGCGACTGCGGCCCGTGGGGTCGCCTCGGCGGCCCGGCGGTCCTGCTCGGCGGCCCGCTCACGGACCGTCTCGATCGCCTCGGCCAGCCGCTCCGGCTCGACGGGCTTGACCAGGTAGTCCAGGGCGTTGACCTCGAAGGCGCGGATGGCGTACTCGTCGTAGGCGGTCACGAAGACGACGTGGGGCACCGCGTCGAGCCGTTCGAGCAGGTCGAACCCGCTGTCGCCGGGCATCTGGACGTCGAGCAAAAGCAGGTCGGGATCGTGTTCCCGGAGGGCGGTCTCCGCCTCGTCGGCGTGGGCGGCCTCGCCGACCACCTCCACCTCCTCGTGGGGCTCCAGCAGGCGCCGGAGCTCGCTGCGGGCGAGGCGCTCATCGTCCACAATGAGGGTCTGGAGCGGCGAAACTGAAGACATAAGCACCCGCTACACACTTGTCACACAGATCGTCATAGCGAGCCTCCTCTCACTCGCGCGTCGCGAGAGCAGGCCTCGGTCCCCCCCGCATCGCTGGCTCCTCCGGCTCCGACCGTGCCGGGAGCACCACCGTGGCCTCCACAGTCTCTGCATCCGCATTCTCGACGGTCAGGAAGGCCTTCTCGCCGAAGAGAAGCTGCAGTCGTTCTCGGGCATTATCCAGCCCCGTGCCCCCTTCCTCCGAGTTGAGCGTGCCCGGGTTGGTCACCCGAATGCAGAGGTCCTGATCCTCGACGTGAGCGTCGATCGTGATGACGCCCCCACCCTGGCACTGTGCCACGCCGTGCTTGATCCCATTCTCCGCGAGGGTCTGCACCAGCAGGAACGGGACGGAGCGCTGGAGCGCGTTCTCGCTCGCGTCGATTCGGTACCGGAGCCGGTCCTCGAAGCGGACAGACTCAAGCTCCAGGTAGGTGCGCACGGTAGAGAGCTCCTCCTTCAGCGGCACCGTCTTCACGTCGTCGACCTGGAGGGTGCTGCGCAGCAGCCGGGCCAGGCGCGTGACCATGCGCTGCGCCCGATCGGGATCCTCGGCGATGAGGGCGCGCACGCTGTTGAGGCTGTTGAAGAAAAAGTGGGGATTGAGCTGAAGTTTCAGGGCCTTGAGCCGCGCCGTCTCCGCCTGGGCCTCCAGTTTCCATTTGTCCACCTCGGCATGCCGGTAGTTCCAAAAGTAGTGCACGCCGAAGTAGATGAGCGACCAGAGCATGATGAGAATCCACATGTTGATCACCGAGGCCAGAAACACCCCGATTTCTGAGTCGATCTCCTCGTAGAAGTCGAACTCAAGCACGTATCGCCCGACCCCGTCCATCGTAAAATGCAGGACGAGCGCGACGACGATGGCGGCGACCACGACGCGGGGCGCGAGCCGGCCCACCGGCATGTTTGTCCAGTCTCGCCGTTTGGCGACGAGCCGGTAGAGGTGCGTGAGGAGCATCCCGACCGCGATGAAAAGGGCGTAGGCGACGGCATGCTTCCACCCCACCTCTCGGAAGAAAAAGGACAGCGTAATTCGCATGACGGCATACGCCGTCCAGCCTCCAATCTGGCAGAGCCAGTAGGTGCGTTTGCGACTCATGGGTCGGGACAAAAATTGTCAATGTGTGCCCGAAAAGAACCGTGGTGTCCTCATTGTTCGTTCCCTCTCCGCACTGGAAAAACCCTCAACACAAAACCCTCAACACAAAAC
>CAZRPQ010000603.1:0-1752 GCA_964601725.1 uncultured Salinivenus sp.
ACGTCAGACGAGGCCGTGCAGGAATACAATCAGATGATTGACGAGATTGAGAAGGCATCAGCCGCAGCGTAGTCGCGGATTGGTGATCTCTATCCTCTTCGTTCGATGAGTGCTCGGTATGTCAACGACTGCCGTTCCCAAAACACACCGCTGGACCCGCCGGGAGTACCACGACCTCGTCGACGCAGGATTTCTGAGCGAGGATGACCCGGTCGAATTGATTGATGGGGAAATCATCCAGATGAGCCCACAGAATACGCCGCACGCCGTTGCCGTCCGCCTCGTCCACGAAGCCCTGCGACGCGTATTTCCGGAGGACAGGTACCTGATTCATGATCAGCTTCCACTAGCTCTTGATCCCGATTCCGAACCGGAGCCCGACGTGTCCGTCGTCGAAGGCCAACCGCGGGACTTTCTCGACGATCATCCGTCGTCGGCCGCGCTGGTTGTCGAGGTGGCCGAGGCGTCGCTCCAGTTCGACCGGACCCGCAAGCGCGACCTGTACGCCCGCCACGCCCTCCCGGAATACTGGATCGTCAACTTGGTCGACCGGCAGCTGGAAATCCACCGGGCGCCGACGGGCGACGCGTACACCGAGACGGCGGTCCGCTCCGACGACGAGACGGTGTCGCTGCGGGGCCAAAGTGTCGCGGTGTCGGATCTGCTGCCGTAACCCCCCTCCCCGACCCATTGGGGTCCTGAGCCTCCGGACTATGCCGCGTCCCCGTCGGCAATCTCCCCCGTCGCCTCCAGCCGTTCCGAGTTCGGGGCCCGGGCCTGCACGAGCAGCGCTTCGATGCGGCCGCGGTGGTCGGAAGGGTTCTGGCGCGCCTCCAGGATGGCCCCGTGGTCGAGATCGTTGATGCGGTCGTTCATCGCGCGGAGGGCATCCATCGAGATGCGGAGGGCCGTCGTCACCGGCATGCGCTCGGGGTTGATGTCGATGCCGAAGTGGCCCTGGTAGCCGTGCAGCTTCAGGAGATAGAGCAGCGCCTCGGCCTGCTCGGGACTGATGGCCCCCACGTTCTGGTCCTGGTCGTAGTTGCCGAGGGGCTGACTATTCCAGTGCGTATGGGCGAGGCGCCCCTCCGAGAGCGGCCACGAAAAGGCGTAGGCCAGGTCCTCGTAGCCCATGTGGACGTGGCCCACCTCCGGGTTCATGCCCACGAGCGAATGGCCTTCCGCCAGTAGCTCCCGGTTCACGTCTGCCTCCAGCATCGACTCCACCTGCTGCCCCAGGAGCACGCCCTCCGGGGTCGTCGGGAAGAGGGTGTGCCCGCGCGGCTCGTACGGCTTCGGCTCGAACGCAATCCGGACGCCCGGCACCGCGTCCATCGCCTCGGCCATGCCCGCCGCAAACCGTTTGCGCATCCGCATGAAGTCGATCCCGAACGCGTTCTCGAACCCGTCGATGCCGGGCCACACAACACAGAAGTCCGTCCCCAGCTTCTTGTTCAATTCCAGGCTCCGCGTCAGGCGCCCGATCGCTTTGTCGCGCACGGCGTCGTCGGGGTTTGAGAGGGAGCCGAACTCGAAGTCTTCGTCGTAGAACAGGAGCGGAATGACGGTCACGATCCGGATGCCCGTGTCCTCGACAAAGTCTTGCCAGAGGTCCAGGTTTTCCTCGTTGATCTCGTTCGGGTAGTGCGCCTCCAGCCCCACGAGGCCGTCGTCCTTCAGCGGCGCGGCCATCTCCAACCGTTCTTCGATGGATTTCTCATCCTTGTACTTGTCGTGGAAGCGGCTGTCGAA
>CAZRPQ010000604.1:0-1747 GCA_964601725.1 uncultured Salinivenus sp.
GTAGGGGCGACGGACGGCATTGCCGGGTTCGCCAGCCCAGCCACTATCACCGTGCTGGCCATGTTCGTTCTCAGCGAAGGTATTCGGCGAACGGGCGTGCTGCGCCGGGTGGGCGACGCGATTGTGGAGTGGGCAGAGGGGAGCTTTCACAAGCAGTACGGCGCGCTCATCGGGCTCTCGGGAGGCACGGCCGGAATCATCAACAACACCCCCGTCGTGGCAATGATGATTCCAATGACCATCAACATCGCGCGGAAGACGAAGACCTCCCCCTCGAAGCTGCTGATGCCCATTTCCTTCGCGTCGATGCTGGGGGGAATGCTCACGCTGATTGGCACGTCCACATCCATTTTGGCGAGCGACGTGAGCGCCCGCCTGCTCGATCACCCGTTCTCGATGTTCGAGTTTACGGCGCTGGGCGCGATTGTGCTGGGGACGGGCCTCGTCTACCTGATGACGGTGGGTCATCGCCTGCTCCCCGAGCGCATCAAACCGGAGGAAGATCTGACCGACGAGTTTGAAATAAGCGGGTATCTTGCGGAGGTTGTCGTGACTGAAGATTCGCCCCTCGTCGGCAGGACTGTGCGGGAGACGTTGGGGCAGATGGATCTGGATCTCGACATTGTGCAGATGCGGCGCGGGGGCGAGGCCTTCGCCGCTCCGCTCGGGCCGAAGGAGTTTCGCGCGGGCGACGTGCTGCTGCTGCGCACAAACCGGGACGTGCTCGTGGAGCTCATGGACACACAGGAGCTGGAGCCGGTGGCGCGGACGAAAATCACGGAAGCGGACTTCCAGATCGAGGAGGAGAACGAAGCGCTCGTCGAGGTGGTGCTACTCTCCGACAACCCCCTCGTCGGGGAGACGCTTCGTTCGGTGACCTTTGCTCAGCGCTACGACGCCCTGGTGCTGGCCCTTCGGCGCCAAGGGGAACTCCTCTACGATGAGATCGATGCGGTGCCGCTTCAGGGAGGCGATACCCTGCTCGTGCAGGCGTCGGGCCGGGCCATCAAGCAGTTCGAGCAGAACCGCACCTTCGTGGTGGCCCAGGAGGAAGACGAGGCGACCTTCCGGAGCGAAAAGCTTCCGCTGGCCCTCGGAATCATCGGCCTAGTGGTAGGATTGGCGGCTCTGGAGATCGTGCCGATCCTGGTGTCGGCCCTGGGGGGTGTGGTGGCCATGGTCGCCACCGGCTGCGTTCGGCCCAACGAGGTATACGAGGCGGTGGACTGGAGTGTGATCGTGCTTTTGGCCGGACTCATTCCCCTCGGCATGGCGATGGAGCGGTCCGGCACGGCCGCGTACCTGGCCTACGGCGTGACCGAGATGGCGTCGGGCCTGCCCGCCTTTGGTTTGCTGCTGGTCTTTTACGTCTTCACGAGCCTGGTCACCCAGCTGATCAGCAACAATGCCAGCGTGATTCTGATGATACCGATGGCGGTAGAGGCGGCCCAGCTCACCGGCGCTGATCCCTTCTCGTTCGTCCTGGTTGTCACGTTTGCGGCGAGCGGGGCCCTGCTCACACCCATCGGCTACCAGACCAACCTCATGGTGTATGGCCCGGGAGGGTATCGCTTTACGGATTTCCTGCGGATGGGGACGCCCCTGCAACTTCTGCTCTCAATCGTCACCTGTGGCGGCATCTGGATGATTTGGGGGGTGTAGGGTTGAAGGTTGGAAGGTTGAAGGTTGGAAGGTTGAAGGTTGGAAGGTTGAAGGTTGGAAAGTTGCGGGTGGAGAGGAGAAGAGT
>CAZRPQ010000605.1:0-1747 GCA_964601725.1 uncultured Salinivenus sp.
ACTACGTGACGCAGGTGCGTACGGCGCCGCCCGTGTTCGTCTTCTTTGCCAACCACCCGGAGGGCATCCGCACCTCCTACAAGCGATACCTGGAGGGGAAGCTGCGGGAGGCCTTTGGGTTCGAAGGGGTGCCGTTGACGCTGGTGTTTAAAGAAAAATGAGGGCCATTTTGGCCATTTCCCCATTGCTCATTGCACCTCGTCGTTGCGAAATCGACCCTGAGCAGAAGGATCGGCTTGGGATAGAGGTGGATTAGCCATGTTCATGTTGTACGTGCCGGAGACGGACACCCTCGAAATCGTATACCGGGAGGCCCTTGGGCCGGTCGACGAGACCCTTCCTGGACCGAAGGAGTGGGTCACAATGGACGTAAATGAAGAGGACCGTCTCGTGTCTATGACCATAGAGCACGCGACCGATCATGCCCCTCCGCATGTTCGACTTGCGGAGGCACGGCGGCTCGTAGAAGGGACCGAAGACTCTTTCGAGGTGGTGTATTTCGATGCGGAGGGACATTTGGACCTGAAGGCCACGTACGACGCGGCGGACACATCTCTGTCTCCGTCTACGACCGCAGAATCGGGATCCTGATGGGACGACCCTGACAAAAGACAGTCGCGAGTGGATCCGACGCGGACACCTGCGGGCGTTTGTCTGTATGGGATAAATTGCAATGTCGTTATTCCTTTTCTTGCGGACGACTCGGTGAGACGGGCGCCGCAGAGGATCAGGGTTCATGCCATCCACCGATTTGAGCGATCTGAAGGACCGATCCGAGCGGATTCGGTTGGGGCGCAAGGTGCGCGCCTACCTCGTCCACCTCTTCACGGCGTCGGGGGTCGCGTTTGCGTTCCTGGCCATGCGGGAGGTCGTGCGGGCCGATCTTGATCCGCGATGGGTCTTCGGCTGGCTCACGCTGGCCGTGTTCATCGACGCGGCCGACGGGCCGCTGGCACGGCTCTGGGACGTGAAGCTGTACGCCTCCCGCATCCTGGGGAAGACCATCGACCTGATCGTCGACTACCTCACGTTCACGTTCATTCCCCTCATCCTCGTGTGGCGGATGGACTGGCTGCCGGGCTGGGACGGCCTCTGGGTCACCCTCCTCATGGTAGCCAGCCTCCTCGGATTCGCCAACACGTCGGCCAAGCAGGCGGACGAGGGCTTCTTCCTCGGCTTCCCGTCGTACTGGAACGTGGTGGCGTACTACGTGGGCCTCCTCGCGGTCGAGTTCGGGGCCGTCGGGGCCTACGTATCGCTGGGGGCCGCGTTGACGCTCGGCATTCTGACGCTCGTGCCGGTCCGCTTCGTCTATCCGAATGCGGCCCCAAGCCCGTGGCGCCTCATCGTGACTGTTGGGGGCCTCGCGTGGCTGGCGCTGCTCCTGGCCCTGTTGCCCACCTTCCCGGAACTGCCCGACTGGGGCGGCGACTGGGTGCTGTGGGTGTCGTTCATCTACCCGGCCTTCTACTTCGGCCTGTCCGGCTGGCTCGACCACACGAGCTGAGGGGTGTGATGCCGGTTCGCCCTCCTCGGTCCGGCCCGCAAGGAAAGCAAGACCGGGGTACGGAAAAGAGTCCTTGTTCTTCAGGCAGCGGTCCATCACCACATCGAGCCCGTGCTCCTCAGCAATGTCGGCCGCCTCGGGGCTCACGATGCCGAGCTGTAGCCAGAGGGCGTCGGCCCCCATCGCGGCGGCCTGCTCCGCGCAGGTGGGGCACTCGTGCGGGGAGCGGAAAATGTCCAC
>CAZRPQ010000606.1:0-1742 GCA_964601725.1 uncultured Salinivenus sp.
TGAGGCAAATCGCTATTGACTCAACTCACAGGTCCGGAATGCGACCGAACGTTATAGGGTTGTAAGAAAATTGATCGCCTTCCGTCTGCCGAATTCGGTTTATGGTCGACCCGACCCCATGTCTTCAAAACGACATCAAGGGGGGCGCTCGCGCGTCTGTTCGCTCCCACTCCCCCGTCTCCGTCTGTGCCGCCCAAACGCCCCATGTTCCCCGTCACGCCCGTCCCCTTGAACCCACAGAGCCTGTTCGGGCGACGGAGCCGGGGCCGACACAGCAGGCGGCGGTCCATGAGGCACTCGAAGGGCACTTCCGGAGTGGACGCCAGCATGACGCCCCCTTCAGGGCTGGTCGCCGCGGGAGCGGGACTGAAAGCCCCCAGCGTTTTTGTCGGCTGCGGGGACGCCCGGCTTAAGACGTCCATGCTGAGTGCGATAACAGTTATGACCCGGCCCTACGGGTTCCCTGGTTTAGTCTGATGGGCCGCGCCCCCGAGCCCATCTCGGGGACGCCCCACTGGGGATCGCCCCGGGCCCGGACGGGAATGCTCCCTTTGCGAAGCGCAGCGCTTTTGCACCATGCCCCTAAACAGTATGCCTGAGAACAAGAACGAGACCCCGAGGGCCCGATCCACACGCGTTCCCGCTCGTCAGGAGCCGCAGCGCCGGCGGGCGCAGAGAATGAAAACGCTCGCTGCACTCGCGAACGGAATTGCGACCGACGTAAGCGACCTGTTCCATTCTGCGAAGGCATCCCTACGGATGAGCCGGGCGGACCTCCCCGACGAGCATATCGTCCAGGACTACCTCGACCAGACCCTCCAGGGCCTCGGCGAGGCGGAAGACCTGGTGAGTCAGCTCCTCGCCCTCAGCCGAATGGACAGTACGGCCGTGCAGGAGCACATGGACCTGGTGCCGCCGGTCAAGGAGGTCCTGTCGCTCGCCGCATCCTCCTTCCCGAACGGCCTCACGCTCCGGACGCGCTTCGACGAGGCGTGTGGGGTGGTGGGCAACCGGGTGCAACTCCAGCAACTGGTCGCCGACCTCGTGACGAACGCGGGGCAGTCGATGAAAGGACGATGGAACGAGCATCCCACGGTCCTCGATGTGTCTGTGCAACGGGTGACCGCCGACCCCGACCTGGCCGAGCAATATCTAAACCTCGACCCCGGACAGTACGTCCACCTCGCGGTGAGTGATACGGGGGATGGGGTCATGCCGGGGGGGGCGGAGCCCACCGACGAGCCGGCGGCCGCGGCGGCCGAGGACCGTCCCGACGCCGACTCGTATTCGTCCGTGGCCCAGAGCATCGTGGGGGCGCACGACGGGACCCTCACGGTTCGGCACGAGCCGGGCGAGGGCACCACCTTCAACGTGTACCTCCCGCTCGCGACCGAGGCGGAGCCGCCCCCCGCCGACGAGCCGGAGCCCTTCGCTGCGGAAACGGACCGGCACGTCCTCGTGGTCGACGACGACGAGACCGTGCGGACCCTGGAAGACATCCGGCTCTCTCGGCTCGGGTGTGAGGTTGCGCGAGCGGCCGACGCGCAGGAGGCCCTGGAGGCTGTGCAAGAGGACCGCGAGGCGGCGTTCGACGTGGCCCTCATTGACTACCACATGCCGGACATGAACGGCCTGGAGCTGGTGCACGCCCTCCGCGAGAACGAGTGCAGGGCCTCGGTGGCCCTCATGACCGGCCTCTCGGCGCAGATCTCGGAGGCGAAGGCCCGCGTCGTGGGCGTCGA
>CAZRPQ010000607.1:0-1737 GCA_964601725.1 uncultured Salinivenus sp.
CCATCACAGTGTCGAAGGCCGACGCCCAGCCAGCAGAACCGTCTCCCCTGTCCGACCCGGAACCGATGCTGTCGGCGGCGGCCGAGGAGCACAACCTTTCCTTCTCGCACCGGGAAAACCCGTTCGTCGACTATGAGCAACAGCCGCTCCTGCCGCACATGTTGTCGCGGGAGGGGCCGGCCCTCGCCCACGCCGACGTGACGGGCAACGGGCGTGAGGATGTGTTCGTCGGGGGCGCCCGTGGACAGCCCGGCGCGTTATACGTGCAGCGGAGCGACGGGACGTTTGCGGAGAGCAGTCCCTCTGTGTTCTCGGCCCATCGCGGCTACGAGGACGTGGACGCGGTCTTCTTCGACGCGGACGGCGATGGGGACCAAGACCTGTACGTTGTCAGTGGCGGAAAGGCGGCCCGCGGCGCCGAGGGGTATCAGGATCGCCTATACCGGAACGATGGCACCGGTCAACTCACGCACGCGTCCGAGGCATTGCCCCCCATCGAGAATAGCGGGGGGACAGTGGCGGCCCACGACTACGACGGGGACGGCCGGGTCGACCTCTTTGTGGGGGGACGGGTGTGGCCGGGCGAGTATCCGCTTCCCCCCCGCAGCTACCTGCTCAAAAACACGGGGGGCGAGTTTGAGGACGTGACGGCCGAGGCCGCTCCGCTGCTCTTCAAGCCCGGCATGGTCACCGATGCGGTGTGGCACGACCTCGACGGCAACGGACAGACGGAGCTGATTTTGGCCGGGGAATGGATGCCCATCCGGGTGTTTCGGCAAAACGACATTGGGCTGTTTGAGGAGGTGTCCGCCGATCTAGGCTTTGAGGGCACGAGCGGCTGGTGGGAGCGCCTCGCGGTGGCGGACCTGACCGGCGACGGGCAGCCCGAACTGGTGGCGGGCAACCGAGGGCTCAACGCGCAGGTGCAGGCCCGCCCCGACGCTCCGGCAGCCGTCTACGCCGCCGATTTTGCCCGCGACGGGGCGACCGACCCGATTATGACCCATCACCAGGACGGCAACGAGTACCCGGTGTACTGGCACGATACGTTGGTGGAGACCATCCCCCCATTTAAGTCTCGCTTCGACTCGTATGAGGACTACGCCACGTCGACGATCGACGAGATCCTAACCGAGACGGAGCAGGAAAAGGCCACGCGGCTTACGGCCGAGGTATTCGAGACGAGCGTGTTTGCGGACCGGGGCGACGGAACGTTCGAGCGGCAGCCGCTCCCCATCGAGGCGCAGTTTGCCCCCGTCCACGGGATCGCGGTTCGGGACGTGAACGGGGACGACCGCCCCGATCTCCTCCTGGCCGGCAACGACGTGACGGCGCGCCCGCAGTGGGGCCGGGCCGAGGCGGAGAAGGGCACGGTTCTCCTCAATCAGGGCTCCCTCACGTTCGACGCCCTGGAGAGCCGAGAGAGCGGTTTTTTCGTCCCGGGGGTCGTGCGCCGAATGACGGTTCTGGAGGAGGGACCGGCCGCCCCAATGGTCCTCGTGGGCACCAACAACGGCTCGATGTCGGCCTTTTCGCTCCCGGCGGAGCCGCGTCGGCCATAGCAAATGCACTGCCTCATCGTTACCTCCTACCCTGCAGATGTCTCGCCTTCCTTCTGCCTGCGTCTTTGTCGTATTGACTGCACTTCTGGCCCTGCCCGGGCGCGCCGAGGCCCAACAGGACCCCGGCCCGACGGCCGACGATCTTGCGGTCCGGTGGGGGGTGGAGACAAACCTC